>JANXYE010000502.1 GCA_025350285.1 Chloroflexota bacterium | reverse complement strand
GGCAGCAGCTCGCCAACCTGCCAGCGAAGCCCGGCGTCTACATCATGCGTAACGCCCAGGGTGAGGTGATCTACGTCGGCAAGGCGGCGAAGCTCAAGGACCGCGTCCGCTCCTACTTCGGGTCGCCGCGCGGGATGGAGCCGAAGACCCTCGCCCTGCGCAAGCACATCGATGATTTCGAATACATCGTCGTGGGGAACGCGGGCGAGGCGCTCATCCTCGAAGCGACGCTCATTAAGCGCCACCAGCCGTTCTTCAACATCCGCCTGAAGGATGACAAGCGGTACCCCTACCTCAAGGTCGATGTCCAGAACCCCTGGCCGCGCGTCTACATCACGCGCCGTATCGAAAAGGACGGCGCCCGCTACTTCGGCCCCTACGCCAGCGCCGGAAGCGTGCGCAACACGCTCGACCTTGTGAAGAAGCTGTTCCCGTGGCGCTCCTGCACCAAAGAGATCACGGGCAAAGACGCCCGCCCCTGCCTTGACTACTACATCAAGCGCTGCATCGCCCCCTGCACCGCCTTTTGCACGAGCGAAGAGTACGCCGAGGTCGTCAACGATGTCGTCCTCTTCCTCGAAGGCAAGAGTGACGATGTCCTTCGCCGCCTGCGCCAGCAGATGGACGCCGCCGCGGCCCGCATGGAGTACGAACGCGCCGCCATGGTCCGCGACCAGATCAAGGCGCTCGAACGGACAATCGAGCGCCAGCTCGTCGGCACGACCAAAAAGGAAGACCTCGACATCTACGGGATGACGCGCGAAGGCGACCAGGCCTGCGTCCAGGTCTTCTTCGTGCGTGGAACCCAGATGATCGGCCGCGACAACTTCATCCTCGAAGGCGTAACCGGCGAAACCGACGGCGCCGTCCTCTGCAATTTCCTCCTCCAGTTCTACGAAAGCGCGCAGTACATCCCCAAGCTCGTGGTCGTCCCGCTCGAGCCCGACGAACGCGTGACGATCGAAGAACTCTTGAGCGAAAAGCGCGGATCGCTCGTGGAAGTGCGGCTCCCTGAGCGCGGCGAAAAGAAGCGCCTGGTTGAACTCGCAAACGAAAACGCGCAGGAAGCTCTCGGCCAGATGCGCGTCCGTTGGGAATCAGACGCCGACAAGACGACCCGCTCACTCGAACAGCTCAGGGAGGAACTCTCCCTCCCCGAAATCCCCCACCGCATCGAGTGTTACGACAACTCGAACATCCAGGGCACGAGCCCCGTCTCCAGCATGGTCGTCTTCATCGATGGCAAACCGGCGAACAATCAGTATCGCCGGTTCAAAGTGAAAACCGTCGTCGGCGCCGACGACTTCGCAACCATGGCCGAAATCATGAAGCGCCGCTTCCGCCACGCCAGCCCTCACCCCCCTGCCCCCTCTCCCGACATCGCGGGCGAGGGGGAGTCCCAGCCGGCGGTGGTCGCAGAACTCCAAACTCGGAACTCGGAACTCGGAACTCGGTTGTGGGACTTGCCCGACCTCGTCATCATTGATGGCGGCAAAGGCCAGCTCGGGGCGGCCGTGCAGGCGATGCGCGAGATCGGCGTCTACGAAATCCCCACCGTTGGGCTGGCGAAGCGCTATGAAGAGATCTTCGTGCCCGGCGAAGACGAGCCAATCATCCTCCCGCGCGGCGGCGAGGCGCTCTATTTGGTGCAGCGTCTGCGCGATGAGGCGCACCGCTTCGCCATCACCTTCCACCGCCAGGTGCGGGCGAAGTCCAGCATCCAGAGCGCACTCGATACCATTCCCGGCATTGGGCCCAAGCGAAAGAAGGCCCTGCTCAAGAAGTTCGGCAGCGTCCGTGCCATCCGTGAAGCCCCGGTGGAAGAGATCGCCAGCACCCTCGGCTTCACCCGTGCCCTCGCCGAAAAAGTGAAAGAGGGCATTTAGGGAACCGCCCGGGGGGACATGTCCCTGAAATTGCGCCGGGACCCGCCGTGTGAAAGACTCCGTCGAATTCTCAGCGGGAGGCTCGTCATGCCCTACGCGGACGTCAACGGCCAGCGCATCTATTTTGAAGACAGTGGCGGCACGGGCGCGCCGGTGATCCTCGGGCACGGCTTCCTGATGGACCACGAGATGTTCGCACCGCAGGTGGCGG
>JANXYE010000480.1 GCA_025350285.1 Chloroflexota bacterium | reverse complement strand
TCCTGTTCGCGCACGGCATGGTGGTCGTTGGCCTGCCCTGGAACGAGACGATGCGGACGAGCGGCTCGTACTACGGGGCGACGGCGCACGGCCGCGTGACCGACGAAGACCGCCAGCAGGGGCGAGCGCTGGGCCGCCGGGTGGCCGAAGTCGCCTCCTGTATCAGCACCGCGACCGACAGGGAGTGGCGGGCTATCCCGAACTGAGCCAGGCGCTGGATTACCCCTCGACGACCCGTTCGAAGCCCGCACAGACGCGGACCGGGAGGGCCGGGTATTTCCGAAACCGTTCAGGCTCTTCGCGTGAGCGGTCGCAGAGCCTGAATGTGGATCCTCTGGCCGAGCGCACCACACGGGCGTGGAGGCACAACGAGCAGAGGCCGATTCGCGGATCCGGACGTGGTTCGGTCACGTCGTCATGGTACCCGCCCGTCACGGGTTAGCGTTCGAAAATGAGCGAACCGCGGCAGACCGTCTTGACCACGTTGAGCGACGCGTCGAGGAGGACGAGGTCGGCGTCCTTGCCCACGGCGATGCTCCCCTTGCGGGCGGAGGCGCCGGCGACGCGCGCGGGGTTCGCCGAACAGATGCGAAATGCGGCGCCCAGTTCGAGGCCGAGAAAGGCAACGGCGTTGCGGAAGTGGATGTCCATCGTGGCGATGCTGCCGACGATCGTGCCATCGGCGCGGGCCGCTTTCGCGCCCGAGACCTGCACCTCCTGGCCGCCGAAGTGGCCGCTCTGCAGTCCTGTACCGGCGAGATGCAGGTTGTCGGTGACGACGACGGTGCGGGCCGGGCCGAGGATGGCGTAGGCCATCCGCACCACGTCTTCGGAGAGGTGGGCGCCGTCGCAGATGAGTTCACAGCTGAGGCCGTCCTCGAGGAGCGCGGCCACGCTGGGTCCGCCTTCGCGATGGTGGAGCGGACGCATCGCATTGTAGAGGTGGGTGACGTGGCCAACGCCGCGCGAGAAGCCGGCGCGGGCTTCCTCCACGGTGGCATCGGTATGGCCCATCGCCGGGATGGCGCCGGAGTTGCCCACGGCGTCGATGAGCTCCAGCGCGCCGGTCAATTCGGGGGCGAGCGTGACCTGGCGGATCGCGCCGCCAGAGGCTTGCTGGTGACGCAGAAACTCGGCCGCATCCGGCAGGCGGAGCATGTTCGGGTGGAAGGCGCCCTTCCGTTCGGGGTTGATGAATGGCCCTTCGAGATGGAAGCCGAGCGGCTCAGCGCCACCGGGGCGACCGATAACCCGCGAGAGCCCGGCGAAGATGCGGGTCGTCTCGTCCGCGTCGCGCCCAACGGTGCTCACGAGGAAGCTCGTGACGCCGTTGCGTGGCGCCCAGTCGCAGTAGGACTCGACATCGGCTGGCTTGCTGCGAAAGAAGTTGAAGCCGCCGCCGCCGTGCACGTGGACATCGATGAGACCTGGGCCGACCGTGAGGCCGTCCGCTCGGATGACTTGCGCATCGTCGGCGCTGAGCCCGGCACCGATCGCGACTACCCGGCCGTCTTCGCAGAGCAGGTCCACGGCGGCCGGGCCAGCCGCAAGGATGACCGTGCCGCCGGTAACGAGAAGACGTTCGACCATCCCGGCATTCTGTCGCCGCGGGGAATGGGCGTCCAATCCTTCCGGGAAGGGACCGCTACGCCTCGACCGGCGAGTCGGAACCGTCGGTACGGCCAAGGCGGCCCGAGGCTGAGCGGTAGCGGCCGGAGGCGGGCACGAGCGAACTCGCTTTGCCGAGCCCCGCCGGCGGCATGTTGTTGTAGATGCCTTCGTACTGGCCGGCGGCGACGCGGTAGGTCTCGTGCCAGATGCCGACATCGCCATCCGTCCCGACTTTCTTGTTGAAGTTCACCCAGGCCGGGAAGTGCGTTTTGTCCTTGCCACGGGCGAAGGCTTCAAGCTGTTCGAAAGAGCGCCAGTACTGCATGACCATCGGGCTCAAGGGGTTCGCGAGATGCTGGGAGTAGCCGAGCAGGCCCATCTCCGGGTGCGCCCCCAGTTCGCGCAACATCTTCGGCATGGCGAGAAATGGCGGAAGCCACTTATGCAGCTTCCACGGTTTGTTCACGCGCATACCGATGAGGAAGACGACGAAGTCCCCTTCGATTTCGGGAGCGAAACGGCCCTTGGTGATCTTTGCCATGGTGTGCACCTTTCTGACGGGGTTCGTGACCAGGAGTTGAGGCGGAGAGACGGAGCGTCACTCCCGCTGGCGATCCCAGCGGAAGAAGAGAAGAGCGAGCACGAAGCCGGCCACAAGCCATGCGGTGAGGACCAGGATCGGCCGCTCCCAACCCCAGTCGGCGCCGTATTCGAACTCGCCGAAGCTGTCCGGAAGGAAGGCGTAGCGGAAGCCCAGCGACATCCACTTCAGCGGGAAGATACTCGCGATGGCCTGGAGCCAGCCAGGGATCTCGCCGTAGCGAAAGAAGACGCCGGAGATGAACTGGAGGATGAGGAAGGGCGGCTGGATGATAGCCGGTGCGCTCTTCGCGTTCGGCACGAGCCTGGTATAGGCGATGCCAAGGACCGCGCCCGTGGCGGCCGAGAGGACGAGCACCGAAAGGAACACGGCCCAACGGTGCGGGCCCGCCGGGAGTTCCACACCGTAGAGAAGTATGGCGGCGACGAGCATGATCGCGGTCTGCGCTAAAGTGACGACGACGGCGAGCCCGAGCTTGCCGATAAAGTACGAGGCTTTCGGGAGCGGCGTCCCGGCGAGGCGCTTGAGCATGCCTTCGTGCTGTTCGATGGCGATCGAGATAGCGAGGCTGGCAAAGGTCGCGCTCATGACGCCGCTGGCGATGATGCCGGGGAGGAAGTAGTTCGTGAAATTGACCTTCACGCCGGGCCCCGCGTTGATGTCGCCGCTGAACACCGATGCGAAGATGAAGAGGAAGAGGATGGGGAGCAGGAACGTGAAGAACATCATCTCCACGTTGCGGAAGTAGACCTTGAGTTCGATGGCCACGCGACTCAAGCCGAGGCGCAGGACGGACGGACGGCCCGCCCGGGCGGCGCCCGCGGGAAGAGACGGTGAAGCGGATGCCACGTTGAAAGCCATGTTACGCGCCCTCCCCGGGAGTGCCGTCATGGGCGATGAGGGTGAGGTAGACATCTTCAAGCGAGGGACGGGAGACCGTAAGCGCGGGGAGTTCAGGCTCCCCGCACTCATCGGCCCAGGCGAGGAGTACGCGCAAGGTGGCGGCCGGGTGGACCGTGGAGATCACGACGCGCTGGCCTTCGTGGGTTAGCTCGCCGGAGATCTCCGGTAGCGTGGTCGTGGCGAGCGGGCCGCGCAGGCCGAAACGGATGATGCTGCGCTCGCGGTCACGGCCGCCGACGGTGGCGGGCGGGCCGAGGGCGACGAGGGCCCCGCGGTCGATGATTCCGACGCGGTCGGAGAGCGCTTCGGCTTCGTCAAGGTAGTGGGTCGTGAGGAGCACCGTCTTGCCGAGCGCGGCGAACTCGCGGACGATGCCCCAGAGCTGGCGGCGGCCTTCCGGGTCAAGCCCCGTGGTCGGCTCGTCGAGGAAAAGGAGTTCCGGGTCGCCGATCATGCCGAGGGCGAGGTCGACACGCCGTTTCTGGCCGCCGGAAAGCTTGCCGCAGCGCGCATCGGCCTTCTCATCCAGACCTACCATCGAGATCGCTCGGGCCGGGTTGAGCGGAGCCGGATAGAAGCCGGCGAAATGAGTGACGATCTCACGGACCGTGAGTTCATCGAAGAGGGTCGTGGATTGGGGGACGATGCCGATACGGGCCTTCCAGGCGGAGCCCGCTGAACCGGGGTCTGCGTCCAGGACGCGGGCGTCCCCGGCCGTGCGCGCGCGGTAGCCCTCAAGGACCTCGACAAAGGTCGTCTTGCCCGCTCCGTTCGGGCCGAGCAAGGAGAAGACCTCGCCGCGGTCGATCTCGAGGTCGACCCCGCGGAGCGCTTCGAACGAACCGTAGGACTTGCGTAGACTCTGGACGGAGATGGCGGTTGGCATTCGTATCTACTTGGATAGTGATCCTATCGGATAGTGTCACTATCGTTAGAATTGGTCAAGCGTCCGAGTTGGATTCGTAACAGGGGATACAGCATGGCACGCGCGGGTATGAAGATGGCGGACCTGACGCGGGAATCCGGCGTGTCCACCGCCTCGATCAAGTTTTATCTGCGCGAGGGCCTGCTCCAGGCGGGGGCACGGACGGCGCCGAACCAGGCGGTCTACGACGACTCGCACATCCGGCGGCTGAAGCTTATCCGGGCGCTGCGAGATGTCGGTGGGCTCAGCATCTCTTCGATCCGCAACGTCGTGGAAGCCGTGGGACAGCCGGCCGCTGGCGACTTGATGGACATCATTGGGACGATCGCCGATGCCTTCGGAGAGACGCGGCGGGCACCCGTCCGTCCGTCCGCGGGGCGCGCTGCCGCGGCCCTCGACATCGATGCGTTTCTCGAACGGGCGCGCATGCCGGTGCGGCCGGGTTCGACAGCGCGGGAGGCGCTCATCAGCGGACTGCTGGCCTTCCGCGAGTACGAGCCGCGCTTCCCAGCGTTCATCTTCGAGCCCTACGCCGAGGCGTTGCGCGGGCTGGCGGCGTGGGAGATATCGCAGGTGGCGCCGACGCCCACGAACCTGATGGCCACGTTGGGCGAGCAGCATCCGTTGCCAACGAGCATCACGGACGAAGAAACGATCGAGGGAATCATCTACGGCACGATGCTCTTCGAGCCGATCATCCTCGCATTGCGGCGCTTGCTCCACGAAAACTTCGCTGTTTCCGGAGTGCAGGCGGGGGATCTTCCACCGTGGGCGCCCCGCTTCATGGCGCCGGTCATCCCGCCCTCACCCCCCCGCCCCTCTCCCGACTTCGCGGGCGAGGGGAGCCAATACTCCCCG
>JANXYE010000472.1 GCA_025350285.1 Chloroflexota bacterium | reverse complement strand
CCCCCCGCCCGAACCCGCACCCCCCGCGGAGGATGAAAGTATGACGACGTTACCAGCCCGCCGAACCCTCCCGCCGAAGCGCGGCGGCCTTATCGCCGCCATCGTGGTTGGCGCCATCGCCATCGGCACCGCCGTGCCGACGATCCTCCACTACTATGGCCCCTGGGCGAGCGACAGCTCTGCCTCCGCCAGCCCGGCGCTCACGGTCCCCGGCTTCGGGAATCGAGTGGTCGCGGATCCCAACATCGAGAAGCTCCAGCAGCGCGTGAAGGACCAGCCGAACGACTTCGTCAGCGAAATCTCGCTTGCGAACGCCTACCTCCAGAAGGTGCGCGAAGTCGGCGACCCCACGTACTACACCAAGGCCGAAGAAGTGCTCGCACTCGCCGCCAAGGCCCAGCCCGGTGACGGCGAACTGTTTGCCTCCCAGGGCATCCTTGCCCTCGGGCGCCACGACTTCGCCCTCGCCCTGACGCTCGGCAAGCAGGCGCTGGCCATCGATAACGAACGCGCCCGCTACTACGGAGTTGTTTCCGATGCCCAGATCGAACTCGGCGACTACGAAGGCGCGATTAACAACCTCCAGGAGATGGTGAACCGCAAGCCGGACTTCGCCTCGTTCTCCCGCGTCGCCTATGCCCGTGAACTCACGGGGGATCCCGAAGGCGCGATCGAAGCGATGCAGACGGCTATCGAAGCCGGCTCCTCAGTTCCGGAGAACCTCGCCTGGGCCCACGTCCAGATCGGCAATCTGCAATTTAACCTCGGGCAGTACGACGCGGCCGACAAGGAATACGCGCTCGCGCTCGGCCAGTTCGCGAACTACGCGACGGCCCTCGGCGGCCAGGCCCAGGTCGCGGCCGCCCGCGGGGAGCTCGACCGGGCGAAGGACCTCTATACGCAAGCGTTCGACCGCATCCCGCTTTCGACCTTCGCCATCGCCCTCGGCGACATTGCCGCAAAACAGGGCGACACGGCCACGGCCCAGCGCCAGTACGGCCTCGTGCGCTCACTCGATAAGCTCTACACGGCGAACGGCCAGAACACGGATCTCGAACTCGCGCTCTTCTTCGCCGACCACAAGCTGAGCCTGGACGAGGCCCTCCAGCGAGCCCGTGCCGGCTACGCCGCCCGTCCCAGCGTCCACGGCGCGGACGTCCTCGCCTGGACGCTCTATCAGTCGGGCAAGCCGCAGGAAGCCCAGCAGTACGCGACAGAGTCGCTCAAGCTCGGTTCCCGCGACCCGTTGCTCCTTTTCCACGCCGGCATGATCGCGAAGGCGAACGGCGACGCCGCATCGGCCAAAGAGATGCTCGGTTTCGTGGCCGCCACGAACCCCGGGTTCTCGCTCCTGTTCGCGGACGATGCCGCCGCCGCTCTCAAGGAACTCAGTTAACGCGCGGCACCCGGCGTAGTTTCATCACGCCCCCACCCTCAGACTCTTGTAGCGTGTTCGCCTGCATTTTGTCGTTCTGGATCGGGGCTGGCTACGTAACGAAGTGTTTGGACGGACTTTTCAGCAAGTCAGGCGGAAGGTCGGGATCGTGTTCGCAACACGGCGGGAACAGCCGCGCACTTAAGTCGCGCTGAGATGTCTGTGTCCTTAGCCGCCGATACGCTGCTGACGCTTGGTGTCGCCGCCATCGCCCGTCGAGCCGCCTTCGAACTGGCCTTTTTCCGCTAGTTCAGCCCGCGTCGTCCGGGCCACTTCGATCTCAGCCTCGCGCGTCGTCCGCCACTCGTCGAGCGAGTCGTCGCGCCAGGCCTGCTTGTCCGGTGGCTTGGGCGCGCTTTCGCGTTTGGCCAGCTTCCACGCGTAGATACCGCCGACGAGCATTATCAAGGGGAACGCGATAGCGCCAATTAGTCCCACGCCGCTATTAGACCACGCCGCCGCGCGGGCGGCCAACGAGCGTGAGGGCCGGGTATTCGAAACCTTACCGCTCAGACCTCGCACTCCGGGCGCACGCAGCCCCAGGGCGGCGGCGCCCACGACCTGCCCTCGTCACGTCGCTCGCCTCACGTCCACGGTCTACCAGGCCGCGGAGCAAAAGAGCCCCGCGGGTTTCCCTGCGTGGCTCTTAAGCCGGCCGCTGGTCGTGTCCGTATACATCTCTATACGACACTTCGCCGATGCGTTGTGTGAACTCGATCACACAACACCTGAATTGGGCCACCAGGACGGTGGCGCCGGGCTTAGCCACTTCACTTCACTTGGCCGGAGCACGGGACCCTCCTTGGACCCCTGAGCGGCGCCGCAACGCTCCCGGCGTTTGGCCGAGGCGCAGGAGACCCCAGCGCCCACAAGGGCGCCCCTCCCGCGGACACGACCGCCAATCAGCGAGCGAGTAGACACCCATCGGGCCGCCAAACCCTGTCGCCCCCGAACCCGCTACCATGCCCCCCATGCGGACTCGCCTCGGCGCGCTCATCCTCGTCACCTTTCTCGGACTTGGCGCCTTCGCCCCGGCCGCCGCCCAGGCGCCCGACACCGGCTGGCGCGTTACCGCCTTCCGAAGTGACATCACCGTCCTCGAAAACGGCGACGTTTCCTTCGTCGAAGCGATCGACGCCGATTTCGGCACGTCCGCCAAGCACGGTATCTTCCGCGACATCATCACCAGGCAGACCTGCGGCGACCTCACCGGGACCGCCACCCCGCCCGCCGGCGATGGCCCCCTCACCGTCTGTCCTGATGGCAGCGACCGCGTTTATCCGATCACCATCGAAGGGGTCACGGACGCTTCCGGCGCGCAGGTCCCCTACGAAGTCTCCGAAGACGGCGCGGCCACCCAGATCAAGATCGGCGGCCCCGACCGTCTGGTGTCCGGCAAGCAGGGCTACCGTATTCGCTACACCCTGCGCGGTGCGCTCAACGCCTTCGAAGGCCACGACGAGTTCTTCTGGAATGCCACGGGCAACGCCTGGACGGTCCCGCTGGAGGGCGTCGTCGTGACGGTTACGCTACCGCCGCGCGCGGCCGCATTCGAAGCGTGTTACCAGGGCTACAAGTCGAACGCGGCCTGCAAGTCCGCTTCGCAGGGCAACACGGTCACCTACGCCGCCACGCGCACGCTCTTCCCGAACGAGGAGTTGACCATCGTCGTGGGCTGGCAGAAGGGCGTCGTGCGCGTCCAGCCAGCGGTGGTCGAGGATCGCGCCAGCATCGACGACTTCTTCACCTTCGATGTGATCGAGTGGATCGGGCTCGGCATCGTCGGGTTGGCGGCGCTGCTGCTCCTCGGGCGGGCCTGGTGGGCAAACGGACGCGACCGCCGCTACAAGACGATCTACTACCTCACGAACGACCCCGGCGAGCACACCGCCCCGCTCTTCGACCGCATGCAGATCGTGGTCGAGTACCTCCCGCCGGAGGACCTTCGCCCGGCCCAGATGGGAGTGCTCGTCGATGAACGCGCCGACACCGTGGACGTGACGGCGACGATCATCGACCTCGCCGTCCGCGGCTACCTGAAGATCACCGAACTGGACAAGCAAGGCTGGCTGGGGAAGGTGGACTGGCAGCTCGATAAGATGCGCGAGGCTGGCGATGAACTCCTGCCGTACGAGCGCCGCCTCTTCAACGCCATCTTCAAGAACCGCGAAACGGTCAAGGTTTCGGCCCTCAAGGCGAAGTTCGCCAGCCAGCTTGGAGAGGTGAAGGACGACCTCTACAAGGACGCGCTGAAGCGGCGCTGGTTCAGTCGCAACCCGGAGACATTGCGCGCGATGTGGCTGTGGGTGGGGATCGCGGCCGTGGTCCTCGGGATCGTGGCGGCCGTGCTCAGCGGGCTCATCTTCAGCCGCGCGCTGGTACCCGTCCCGATCGCCCTCGCCGGGCTCGTGATGATCCCCTTCTCCCGCGCGATGGCCCGCCGGACGGCCACGGGCGGCGAGGCCCTGCGCCGCATCCTCGGCTTCAAGCTCTACATCACCACCGCCGAGACTCGCCGCCAGGAGTTCAACGAGCAGCAGAACATCTTCGCCCGCTACCTGCCCTACGCCATCGTCTTCGACTGCGTGGACAAGTGGGCCGACGCCTTCGACGGCCTCGATGAGCAGGTCCACTCATCCACCTCCTCCTGGTACTCCGCCTCGCACGCCTTCACGGCGGGCGCGTTCGCCGCCGGACTCGGGACCTTCGCGAACTCCATGTCGAGCACGATGACCAGCACTCCGGGCGGCTCCGGCGGCTCTGGATTCAGCGGTGGAGGCTCCAGTGGCGGCGGCGGCGGTGGTGGGGGAGGTGGAAGCTGGTAGGCCCACTCATGACGCGGACGTGCCGAAATCCCCGGGGGACACAGCCGGCGAGGACCAGATGACGCTGGAAACGTGGCAGTCTCGGCGATACGATGCACGAGCGCCCCTCGGCACTTCCTATCGTGTGGCGGGTCGCGGCGCCTGGGACGAGCCATCGCTGCCGCGGGACGCCCAGGTTCAGAGTGGGGGTGGCCGGTGAAGTTGGGCACGATCCTGGTCGTCGGCGCGGGCTTCGCCGGCGCTACCTATGCGCGCGCACTCGCGGACCACGGTTGGCACGTCGATGTTGTCGATCGGCGGCCGCACATCGCCGGCAACGCGTTTGACGAGGTGGACGAGACGGGCGTGCGCCGCCACGTTTATGGCCCGCATATTTTTCACACGAACAACGCTCGCGTCATGGCCTGGGTGCGGCGCTTCGCCACTTTCGTCCCGTACGAACACCGCGTCTCCGCCATGCTCCCCGACGGCCGGCGCACCGTCCCCTTGCCCATCAACCGAACCACGATCAACACCGTGTTCGGCCTGGACCTGCAGACAACAGTCGAGGTGCGCGGCTTCCTGGACCGCCAGGCCGTGCCACACCCGTCCCCCAGCAACGCGGCCGAGTATCTGCAGGCCCAGATCGGCCCCGAACTCACCGATCTCTTCTTCTGGACCTACACGAAGAAGATGTGGGGCCGACCTCTGGAGGAACTCGATGCCTCTGTCGTCGCCCGAATCCCGCTGCGTCTTGACGACGAAAGCCGCTACTTCCCGGATGACCGCTACCAGGGCCTGCCTAGCGATGGCTACACCGGGCTCGTCGGCCGTGTCCTCGACCATCCCGGCATCTCCGTCTCGACAAGCACGCCGTTCCAGCGCGAGCTGCTCTCTCAGTACGCCTTCTGCTTCAACAGCATGGCAATCGACGAGTTCTTTGATTTCGCTTACGGCCCGCTGGCCTACCGTTCGCTGCGCTTTCATCACCGCGCCGAGCCGTCCAGTTACGCTTTCGCCCCCACTGCCCTAACCAACTTCACCAACAACTCGATCTACACGCGCCAAACCGACTGGAGCCTGTTGCCGGGACATCTCCTGCGCGACACGGGGGCGAAGACGATAACCCTTGAGGAGCCATGCGACGATTTCGACAACGGCATGGAGCGCTACTACCCGGTACCAGCCAGCGACGGCAGCCAGGCACTCCTCTACGCCCGGTACAAAGCACTTGCCGACCGGGAGCCAAGGCTCCGCTTCATTGGCCGCTGCGGCGCCTACCGCTACCTGAACATGGACCAGGTTATCAACCAATCGCTCGCCGGTGCGCGCGCGTGGTTGAGCGGCGCCAGGCAATGAGGAAGAACCTCGTCGTCGTTCGTTGCGGGCCTGACTCTTTCCACCCGGCCTGGCTCGCCGGCCAGAGCGAGCGCAACTGGGATCTCTTGCTTTGCCCCTACGCCGAGTCGCCGGGCGACTCCGATTTTCCCGTGCCGCCGGTTGCCAGCGGCCAGAAATGGTCCGGCCTGCACGCCCTTCTCGCTCGCGACCCGATTTGGCGCGCCTATGACTATGTTTGGCTGCCAGACGACGACCTTGAGATTTCAGGAAGCGAAATCAGCCGCTTCTTCGAGCTCTGCCACCGCTTCGATGCAAGGCTCGCGGCGCCGTCCCTCACCGAAGACTCTTTTTTCACTTACCCAATCACCATGCATAACCGCGCGTTCTTCGCCCGTGCAACGAACTTCGTGGAGATCATGGCCCCGTGCTTCCGCCGAGATGTACTCGAAGCGATGCTTCCGACGTTCGCCCGGACCCGTACCGGGCTGGGTTGGGGCCTCGATTTCGCCTGGCCTAACCTCCTGGAGCATCGCGACGTGTACATTTTCGACGCGGTCCAGATGCGCCACGGACGGGCCGTCGGTGCGGCGCGCTCGCCCGCCGAAGAGCGGGCCGGCCTTGACGAGCGCCGCCACGTGGCGGGGAGCCTCGGCGGTCGCTTCACCCCAAGGACGCTCTATCCCTGTGACGAAGCGGGGCAACGGGTAGGACTGGAGGGCGCCCGTCTCCCTATCGAGTACCTCAAGGGGTACGAGTACTTGACCGAACGCGCCCCGCACATTCTCGATCGACTGATGTTTCAGCAGATGGCTGGGCTTCATCGCTCGCGGCGACGAGACACGCCGCGCCCCCGCACGGCGCCCCTGCGAGGCGCGCTCTGGCGGCTCCTCCATTAGGCGGATGCTTCACACCGGCGGTACCGTTGCGTACCGCGCGAAGTTGTTGCCGAGCGTTGAAGGCCTGGCCCGATCCGGGGAACAGCCTGACGGAGCCGCGGTCAGTCGCGCGCCAGCGCCGCCTGCCGGACGACGAAGGGCCGCGGCGAAGGCGTGGGCGCGCCCGCCAGGTCTGCTGGCAGGAACCCGGTGATCGACCCGATGTACTCCTCGCCCACAAACACGCGCAGGGCCACCTGCCCCGTCGCCTTCGGAAACAGCAGCCCGCTCCCGCCGTCGAACACCTGGCCGGGCGCGAATGGGCCCGCCGGCCAGTGCACCTCGCTCAGGAGCGCCCCGTTTACCCACGCTTCGAGGCGTACCTGCCTGGCCGGCAACGGGCTGAAGGAGAATGCGAAGCGGATCGGCGCCCCCCGCTGGAGCGCCTCCGGCCCCGCCGTACAGCGGGCGGATGTCCGGCAGACCACATGCGTCGCGAGGCTGTACGGCGGCGGTGTGCTGTACGTGTCGAACGTGCACTGGTTCGCGTCGGCAATGCAGAAGCCTTTGAGCGCGCTCACGTTTCGCTCGGTGAAGCGCAGAGCGCGGTTGTACGTGTCGGCTTCGGCCGTCAGCAGGCCCACGAATTGCGGGCCGTTCGCCGCCGCGTTGGTGGCGAAGATTGGCGATCCGCTCTGCCCGGGGTACGCGTCGAGCGTCGTTATCAGCGCGTTCGCGTCGTAGTTCTGTAGGGGTCCGGCCCCCTTCCACATCGTGAGCGCCGGTTTGTCGCCCGGGTAGCCGAACGAACTGAGCACCGTTCCGGGCTGGTCGAAGAACGAATCGGGCGCGGTCACGATCGCCGGATAGGGCGCCAACGCATCCGCGAACGGCGCACCATCGAACATCACGAGGCCAAAGTCGTACTCGGCCGCCCGGTTGGTTGCGTAGCCCCGCGGTACCACGACCCGCCTCGCCGTCGCCACCCCGAACGGACGCCCAGCCGCGTTCGCTCCGGGGCCAACGTCGGCCGCCGTCACGTAGCCGAAGTCGTGGTAGAGGCAGTGGGCGGCGGTGAGCACCACGTTGTAATTCAGGACAATGCCGCTGCATTCGTAAAAGGCCACGTTCGCCTGGTCATAGAAGACAAGCACCGCGCCCAGCCGGTAGGGCACCGCCGTCGTGTCGGTGACAAGTTCGCGGCCGTCCGGCGTGAACACCGTCGCGGCCGAAGCGCCGCCAGCCGCGGCCACCTCCAGGCCCGCTGGAAAGTGCCCCTGGAGCGTCACGGAGACCGGAGCGAACGGGTTATCATCCGCCCGGGCCGTCTCCCGGCCCCCGCCGAAGGGACCGGCGAGAATGGCAATCAGCACGAGACCCAGCCCGGCGAAGAGGCTTCGGACGTTTCCCATGTGGCCGATTCTCGCACGGCCGGCGGCGCCGCGGTCGGCGCCGCCGCTGCCGCTCTTTTCCCGTTCTGAACAGCGCTGGGCCGTGGACACGGCGCCTTCACCCGCCGGGTGTTATGAGTGAATGATGCGTGCTGCCTTCATCGTCATGGCCGTTGTCGCTGTCCTCAGCGTGAGCCTGCGCGCCGACGCTGGCGCCGCTTCCGCCCAGGCCACGCTCGCCTGGAGGGCTTGTGGCGGCGGCTTCGAATGCTCCACCCTCACGGTGCCCCTCGACTACGCCCTCCCCGCCGCCCGGACGGTTGATCTTGCCCTCATCCGCAAGCCCGCCGCCCAGCCGGCACAGCGCATAGGCTCGCTCGTCACCAACCCCGGCGGGCCCGGCGGTTCCGGCGTACAGTTCGCCCGTGCCTGGGCAGGTTCCCTCGCGACAGAGATTACCGACCGCTTCGACATTGTCGGCTTCGATCCGCGTGGTGTCGGCGAGAGCTCCCCCGTCGTCTGCCACGATTCGCTCCAGGCCTACATCGCCGCCGACCCCTCGCCCGATAGCCAGGCCGAGTGGGACCAGTTGGTGAAGGTGAACAAGGACTTCGCCGACGCCTGCGCCCAGAAGTATGGCGACTTCCTCCAGCATCTCGGCACCAAGGACGTGGCCCGTGACCTCGAACGCATCCGCATAGCGCTCGGCGAGCCGAAGCTGACCTATCTTGGCTACTCCTACGGTACGGCCATCGGCCAGGCTTACCTGGAGCAGTTCCCGATGAACGTCCGCGCAATGGTGCTCGATGGGGCGGTCACCCTCGCCGGTGACGTCGATGGCCGTGGGCTCGACCAGTCCAAGGGCTTCGAAAAGGCGATGGACGCTTTCATCGCCGACTGCCTCAAGCTCAACTGCCCGCTGACGAAGTACGGCGATCCAGCAAAGGCGGTCTCCGACCTCATCGCCAAAGCCGAATCGGCGCCGATCCCATCGAAGACCGCCGACCGCCCGGCTGGCCCTGGCGAGGTGCTCTACGGCCTGATTGAGCCGCTCTATAGCAAGGGTCGCTGGTTCGAACTCGCCCGCGCCGTGGACGCCGGGCTCAGCGGTGATGGCTCCCGCCTGGTCGAACTCACGGACGATTACCTCGGCCGTAACGGCAATGGCTACGATAACCAGAGCGAGACGAATATCGCCGTCAACTGCATAGACCAGGCAGCTTCGAAGCTGCCCACCGAGTACAAGGACTATCCCCCGGTCGCCGCCGAGTACGCGAAGGCGTCCCCGCGCTTTGGTAGCTCGCTCGCGACCGGGCTGACCTGCAAGTTCTGGCCGGCGAAGCCGGACCCGCTAGGCCCGGTCACTTCCACCGGCATGCCACCGATCGTTGTCGTCAGCACCACGGGTGACCCGGCCACGCCGTATGCCTGGGGTGTCGCCGTCAGCAAACAGATCCCCGGCGCCGTCTTGCTGACGTTCGGCGGCGAAGGGCACACCGCCTACGGCGGCCGCAACCAGTGCATCGACGCCGCCGTCAACGCCTACCTCATTAACTTGAAGACTCCGCCGCCCAACACCATCTGCGGCGACCCGGCCCTCCTCCCCCCCGCGGACGAAGCCACGCCAACGGCCACACCATCCACCACGGCCACGCCAAATGGCACAGCGTCGCCCGCGCCCACGCCGCGCCCGTCCGGCACCCCGACCGTCCGCCCCACTCCTCGGCCGACGCGCCCCGCCACTCCCGCGGCCCCATCGTCCGGCTCCACCGGCGGCGACGGCTTCCGATTTCCCTGGTTCTGGGCGATGACCGTGGTGATCGGTCTCGCCTTCGCGGGCGGCGGGACGCTCATCGCCCTCCGCCGCATCGCCGCGGATCGCCCCCCGCCGCGCACGGAGTGAGGACGGGTTGGCGACCCCCGTTGCCCTCCCCCTTACGGACCGGTGGTAGGATGCCCCCAACACGCGGTTCGAGGTGCATCCATGGCAATCCGCAGAGTCGTCACTGGTCACAGTCCGAGCGGCAAGGCCGTCGTCGCCGCCGATGGCCCGCCCCCGGCGAACCATTCGATGCCCGGCGTGGACGGCCTCGGC
>JANXYE010000442.1 GCA_025350285.1 Chloroflexota bacterium | reverse complement strand
TGACCGAAGGCGAATGGGACTCGGTCATCGCCGTCCACCTGCGCGGCCATTTCACCGTGACGCGCCCGGCCTCGATGGTTTTCCGCCAGCAGCGGAGCGGACGGATCATTAACACGGGTTCGGAATCGGGCCTCGGCAACATGGGCCAGGGCAACTACGCCGCCGCCAAAGAGGGCATCGTCGGGCTCACCCGCACGCTCGCGATGGACCTTGGCAAGTACGGGGTCACCGCCAACGCTCTCCGCCCGCGGGCGGCGACCCGCCTCACCGTCAGCCCGGAGATGGCCGCCGCACGCGAAAAGCGCCAGCAGGCGGCCGCCGCTGGAATCAAAGACGACAGCTCGTCCCAGGAGGCGCTCGGCTCGATCAACAGCATGGCGCCGGAACTGGTCGCGCCGCTCGTTGCCTTCCTCTGCACCGACAAGGCCGCCAACATCAACGGCCGCGACTTTCTCGTCGGTGGCAACGAGATCAGTCTCATGACCATCCCCAGCCGGGAGCGCACCATCTACCACGAAGGCGGTTTCACCGTCGATATCCTCGATCGCATCTTCGCCAGCACCCTCGGCGCTGGCGTCGTGAACCCACAACCGCCCATCGCGAAGTAAACCATGGACGGCCCCCCCACCCGGCTTGGCGGGCGAGGGCCAAGTCGTTTCGGGCGCTTCGCGAACGATCGCCGTCGCCGCCGCGGCCGTTGAGATCGACTTCCCTCTCCCGTCCTTCCGGAGAAGGATCGGGAGAGGGGCCGGGGTGAGGGCGCGCCTCACGCCTACTCTTGGTAGCATGGAAAGCGATGTTCGAATCGCTCACCGACAAGATGCAGGGCGCCTTCCGCAAGTTCGGCTCGCGCGGGGTAGTCACCGAAGAAGACCTCGACCAGGCCATGCGCGAAGTGCGCATGGCCATGCTCGAAGCCGACGTCAACTTCAAGGTCGTCCGCGAATTTACCTCCCGAGTCAAAGAGAAGGCCCTCGGCGCCCAGGTCCTGAAGAGCCTTACGCCAGCCCAACAGGTCATCGATATCGTCCACGGCGAACTCGTCGGCCTCCTCGGCGGCGAAGCGCCGAAGCTCAACTCATCCTCGCGCCCGCCGACGGTGATCATGGTCGTTGGCCTCCAGGGCTCCGGGAAGACGACGAGCATCGTGAAGCTGGCCAACTTGCTCAAGAAGCAGGGCAACCGCCCGCTCCTCTGTGCTTGCGACATCTATCGCCCGGCCGCAATCGACCAGCTCGTGACGCTCGCGAAGCAGCTCGATATCCCCGTCCACGAAGAGGGCACGCAGGTCAACCCGCGAGAGATCGCCGCGCACGCGTTCGAAAAGGCCCGCCAGAACGCCCACACCCACCTGCTTGTCGATACCGCCGGCCGCCTCCACGTGGACGAAGCGATGATGGCCGAAGTCGCAGACCTGCGCGCCATCCTCGACCCGGCGGAGGTGCTTTTCGTGGCCGACGCGATGGCCGGCCAGGACGCCGTCACGGCCGCCAAAGAGTTTCATGAAAAGGTCGGCACGACCGGGCTGATCCTCACCAAGATGGACGGCGATGCCCGCGGGGGAGCCGCCCTCAGCATCCGTCAGGTGACGGGCGTGCCCGTCAAGTTCATCGGCGTCGGCGAAAAGACCGACGCCCTCGAACCGTTCTACCCGGACCGCCTGGCCGGGCGCATCCTCGGCATGGGCGATCTCCTCAGCCTTATCGATAAGGCCAAGGAAACGATGGGCGACGAGGACGCCGACAAGTTCGGCGAAAAGCTGAAGAAGGGCAGCTTCGACCTGCAGGATTTCACCGAACAGATCAAGCGTGTCCGCAAAATGGGTCCGCTCGGCCAGCTCGTCGGCATGCTCCCGGGCTTCAACAAGATTAAGGCCCAGCTGAACGTCGATGAGATGGACGACAGCTTTTTTAACCAGGCCGAAGCGATCGTCTCATCAATGACCAAATGGGAACGCCGCCACCCCGAGAAGATCGACGGCAAACGGCGCAAGCGCATCGCGACCGGGAGCGGGACGAGCGCCCACGACGTGAACCAGTTGCTCAAGCAGTTCTTCGAAGCGCGCAAGATCGCCAAAACCCTGAGCACGGGCAAGTTCCCGATGCTCAGGATGTGACGAGCAGCCCGGCGATTGCGGCACCAGGACACCAGGCGCACGCCGGACTCATGGTCTTGCTGGCCACCAGGGCGCCATGGCCACCAGGCGGTCGGGTCGGTTCTTGGCGTTCTTGGCGTCCTGGCGGCGAACCGCTCAGAACACCCCCAGCGGCGAGAGCATCGCGTGCTGCGAGACCGTATGCAGATCTCGCCAGCAGCGTCCGAACGTCGATTCAGCGAAGAGTGGCGACATCCCGGCCACTTCGTAGAGGGCGCCCGCGGCCTGGCGGCAGGCCCGCGCCGCATGGCGGCAGGCGAGCGACACAATCTGGCGCTCCTCCTCGCTCATCTCGCCCGCGGCCGCGACCGTCGCCCAACTCGCCTCCACCGCCCGCCGCACTCCCGCATCCGCCGCGTACCAGGTGGCAAAGGCGTCCGCCCGGCGGACTTTGCCACCGTCCGTCTCGCCCAGCGGCCGCGAGAACCCGTAGGCGCGCTTCGTGGCGGCGAGTTCGTCGAACGCATCGATCGCGTGCCTGGTCACGCCCAGTGCGACCCCGGCGAACGAGACTTCAGCAATCGATTGGAACGGATAGCGGTAGAGCGCGCCGCCCTCAAATGGCTCCCCGAATACGTCGAACGTGTAGGCCTCCGGAACGTTGACGTTTGCGATGCGAAAGTCGTGGCTGCCGGTGGCCCGCATCCCGAACGTATGCCAGGTGTCGAGGACGGCAACCCTCTCCGCCGGTATCGCCATGGCCCGAACCACGGGCGTCCCGTCCGCTCCGGTCCGCGGACCTTCGGCAGAGTGAACGACACAGTTCGCCGTAAACCAGGTCGCGAAGTGGGCGCCGCTCGCATACGGCCAGCGGCCCTCGACCGCGTAGCCGTTGTCCGTCGCGGTCGCCGTCCCAGTGGGGTGGCCAGACCCGGCAATCAGCGCCTCACGGGGAGAAAACACCTCGGCCGCGGTCTCCGGTAGCATCGTGGCCGCGAACAACCCACCCCCGCTGCCGATGGTCGCCGCCCAGCCGAATGCGCCGTCGAGGCGCGCTGCCGCCTGGAACACCGCGAACCCTTCGGGCACGCTCAGTTCCAACCCGCCGAACCGTTTCGGCGCCCACAGTTTGTACAGCCCCAACTCGACCAGCACCTCAGCCATCGCCGGCGTTAAAGCCGCATTCCGGTCGGCTTCTGGCGCGTCCCGGACCACGCC
This sequence comes from Chloroflexota bacterium, assembly GCA_025350285.1. Classification (GTDB taxonomy): domain Bacteria; phylum Chloroflexota; class Dehalococcoidia; order Tepidiformales; family Tepidiformaceae; genus JANXYE01. The sequence goes on along the minus strand of JANXYE010000442.1, from coordinate 378 downwards.
GGCAGCGGCCCGTCCCAGCGCGGCGAGGACGGCGGCGGCTTCCCCGCTCACGAAATCATCCCCGCCAGCGACCGCACCCAGGCGTGCCGCACGGCCGTCCCAATCGCAGGGATGTCGCGTCCACCCGCGATCAGGTGGATCTCCCCGGGTCGGCCGCGAAGCCCTGCGTCCGCGGCATCCCGGAGGCGAGGTCTTCATCCAGGTGCTTCAGCAGCAGAGGGCGCAGGCTGGCGATCATTGCGTCGGCTTCGACGCCCCGGTGGCCGTCCGCCCACGCCAGCAGAGCCGAGGCGCGGCCCTCCGGCGAATCGTCCGTCGCCGTGAGGCCCGCCGGCGCCCACGGCACCGCCTTCAGCGCTTCCCCGAGCTCTCGCTGAT
>JANXYE010000409.1 GCA_025350285.1 Chloroflexota bacterium | reverse complement strand
CTGGTCGAAGCGCGCCGTCAGCCGGTCGAGCCGTTCCGTCAGCTGGACAAGCCGCGTCGTGAGTACTTGGATTTGTTCAGCTTGGCGTTCGAACAACGCCTCGATCCTGTCGAGGCGAGCACTCTGACCGGCGAACGACGCCTCCATTGAGCGCCGCAGCTCGGCCAGTTCATCATCCAGCAAGACGCGCCGCAGTTCGGACTGCCACTCGGGGTGCAGCCGGAGGATCGCGAGGAACTCGCCGAAGTCGGCTACGTCGAATGCCATGAGGGAATCATAGCACCGGGCCTGGCCGGCCGTTTCTTGAGCCTTCGTTACTCCTTTCGGCCCACCCCCTAACGCCTACCCCCTACACCGCGTATGATTCCGCCGCAGACCACTCTGGAGTACCTCATGGCTCAGATATCTGGCGCCGAAATCGTCGTCAAAGCGCTTAAACAACAGGGCGTCGAATACATGTTCGGGATCGTTGGCTTCCCCGTGATCCCGATCGGCATCCACGCCCAGCGGGCCGGGTTGAAGTACATCAACTGCCGCAACGAACAGACCGCCAGCTACGCGGCCGCCGCCGTCGGCTACCTCACAGGCAAGCCCGGCGTCTGCCTGGTCGTTTCCGGGCCCGGTGTCGTACATGGCATCGCTGGTATGGCGAACGCCTGGTCCAACTGCTGGCCGATGATCCTCATCGGCGGTGCCAACGATTCGTACCAGAACGGCCAGGGAGCCTTCCAGGAAGCCCCGCAGATCGAAACGGCTCGCCCGTACGCCAAGTACGCCGCCCGCCCCGATAGCGTCGCCCGCCTTCCGTACTACATCGAACAGGCCGTCCGCTCGACGATCATGGGCCGTCCCGGCGCCGCCTATCTCGACCTTGCCGGCGACATTATCTCCGGGACAGTAGACGAAGATACGTTGACCTGGCCGGTGCGCTGCCCGGAGCCTCCGCGCACCATGACCACCGCGGAGAACGTCGATGCCGCCCTCGCGGCGCTGAAGAGCGCGAAAAACCCTCTTGTCATCGTCGGCAAGGGCATGGCCTACGCTCGCGCCGAAGACGAAGTGCGTGAATTCATCGAACGCACCCAACTCCCGTACCTCCCCACACCCATGGGCAAGGGCGTGATCCCCGACGATCATCCCAACGCGGTCTCGGGGGCGCGGACGCTGGCCCTTCAACAGGCCGATGTGATCTTCCTGATGGGCGCCCGCCTGAACTGGATCCTCCATTTCGGCGCCCCACCACGCTTCAACCCCAACGTCAGGATTGTCCAGCTGGATATTAGCGCCGAAGAGATGGGCACGAACCTGCCTACCGAAGTGGCGCTTCTCGGCGATGGCAAGGCGATTACCGGCCAGATCAATGCACGCCTCGCGGAGCAGCCCTGGGAGTACCCGGCCGAGACCACCTGGTGGAACGCCCTCCGCACAAAGGTCGAGGAAAACGCAGCCGCAACCGCCGCGCAGGTGAACGACGATTCCTCCCCGCTCAACTACTACCGCGTCTATCGCACCATCCGCGAACTGATTCCCCGCGATGCCATCATCCAGAATGAAGGCGCCAACACGATGGACATCGGCCGCACCCAGATGCCCAACTTCTTCGCCCGCCATCGCCTCGATGCCGGCACGTTCGGGACCATGGGCGTCGGCCTCGGGCAGGCCATCGCGGCCGCCGTCACCAATCCTGGCAAGAGAGTGGTCAACGTCCAGGGCGATTCAGCCTTCGGCTTCAGCGGCATGGATATCGAAACCCTCTGCCGCTACCGCCTCCCCGTGACCACCATCATCATCAACAACAACGGCATCGGCGGTGGCCCCTCGGAGTCCCTCCCACCAGAGAAAATGCCTCCGGGCGCCTATCTGCCCAACGCCCGCTACGACAAACTGGCCGACGCGTTCGGCGGCAAGGGCTTTTACGTTACCGAGGCCGACCAGCTGGAGCCTGCCCTCAGGGAGGCCCTCGCCCACGACATGCCAACCATCGTCAACATTATGATCGACCCTCGCGCCAACCGGAAGAAGCAGGAGTTCGCCTGGCTCACCCGGTAGAGCCGCCGCACGCACAAGCACGAAGCGGGGTGGCCAAAAGGTCACCCCGTTTCGGTTGGGTCGTCCCGAAAAGGCCCCCTTCGGCGCGCCGTGACCCTGCGCTTTTGGCGCGGTAGCCTGAACCGATGAACCAACCCAGATTCGCCGCGCTGGCCGCCGCGAGCATCGCCGGGGCCGCCCTCCTGTTCGGCGCCTGCGGTGACGGCCCGGATCCGGCGCCCACACAAACCACAACGAAGGCCGCCGCGGCGGCAGCAACGCCCGCGACAGCCGCGGCCGGAGGGACACCCATCGTGCTCGAAAACCCAACCGTCACCGCCAGCGGACTCAAGTATGTTGATCAGGTGGTCGGCACCGGCGCCACGCCGACGATGGCCCAGAAAGTAACCGTCCACTACACCGGCAAGCTCGCCGCCAACGGCAAGAAGTTCGACAGTTCGCTCGACGGGGGCAAGCCAGCCACGTTCGCCATGACGGGCGTAATCAAGGGCTTCTCCGAGGGCATTTCGACCATGAAGGTCGGCGGTAAACGCACCGTGTACATCCCCTCCGCCCTCGGCTACGGAGCGGGCGGCTACCCGCCACTTATCCCGGCCAACGCCGACCTCATCTTCGAAATCGAACTTATCGGCATCCAATAAACGGCCGACGGCGAGCGAGACTACTGTTGAAGTCACGGAACACAGGAAAGAGGGGGAACGATGGCTTCGTTCCCCCTCTTTTGTTCTCGCGCGGGCGGCGAGTTCGCCGTTCAGCAGGTGGTAGCTACTGGCAGATGGTAGCTACGAACGTACCAGTCCCGGCGTGGCCGGGGTTGCTGTCGTAGCCAGGGTTCGTCTTGACGATGATGATGCGAAGGGTGTTTCCCGAAATCTGCGAGCCAGACTTCGTGATGTTGCTCGACACGATCACGGCCATGTATTCAGGCAACGGCCCAGCGGGCGGCGGGGCGCTATTGCCGGGGTCAGTGTTCCAGCCGATGCCACAGGTTGGCGTGGCCGGGAACTTGGCGAAGCCCTTGAATGCGGCAGGAGCCGCTCCGCCGCTAAGGCTGTTGACTTTCCACCACTGCGCTCCCCAGAAGGTTACGTTGCCCGTGGCCGT
>JANXYE010000372.1 GCA_025350285.1 Chloroflexota bacterium | reverse complement strand
TCGCACTCTTGAGCGAGCCGGTATCGTTTTCCTTGCCTTGCCAGCCCAGCGAGATCCAATCGAAGCATTCTCCGCGTGGGTTGACGGGCGCATGCCCTGCATTGCCCTGCTCGCTAACACCCCGGGGGATCGTCAACGGTTCAGCGTCGCGCACGAACTTGGGCATTTGGTCATGCACCGAGTCATCCGAGCCGCACATGTTGAGGAGGAGGCGAACGCCTTCGCTGCCGAGTTTCTGACGCCTTCGGCTGCAATGGCTAGCGAATTCGATTCTCCCGTAACCCTCCCGCAGTTGCTCGCGTTGAAACAGCGTTGGCGTGTCGCCATGCGTTCGCTGGTCAACACCGGAGCGTTGGTGGGAGCCATCTCCCCGCGACATCGGGTTTCACTGTTCCAGAGACTGAACAAGGAATACGGGGGCAAGGCCGAGCCTGTTCTTTTCCCGGCTGAGCGGCCCCGCGGCTTAATGCAACTGGCCGAGATGAGGTTCGGCAAGCCTCTCCCCGTGGATAAGGCCGCGACCGAGCTGGGCCTACCGGCGGAGCGGTTGACTGGCATTCTGGACGGATACCAGCCAGGAATGACCGCGTTACCCGAAGGCGTTGTCCCCTTCCGTCCCCGCCGAAGGTAAGGATTTACAATTTGAACCTACGAAAAGGCTCACGCCGTGGGTCCGCGTGCTAATGGGGGACTGAGAAGCGCACCATCGTCATGAGCCAGTAGGTGAGTCAGGAATTAACCGCTACTGGCTAGCGAAGCGCCCACCCCTAACCGGCTCTTTCCCCACGCCCTGCCCCTTTGACACCCTCGAAACACCTCCTCCTAAACCCGCGTCTACGTTGACTCCGGTGCTACCGCACCCAAGGACAACACAGACATGAACAGAGCAGTTCGATACGCCGCCGCCGGGATCGGCGTGGCGGCCCTCATCGGCGGCGCCGGAACCGGCATCGTCATGGCCCAGAGCGGCTCCGGCACGTCCGGTACCGCTTCGACCACGGTCCAGGCGCTCGCCCACGAGCAGGGCGCGGCCGACCAGTCCACCTTCATCACCGAGCTCGCCAAGAACCTCGGCATCAGCGAGGACGCCCTCAAGGCGGCGCTCAAGACCACCAGCCTGGCCCAGGTCGACAAGGCCCTGGCTGACGGCAAAATCACCCAGGCCCAGGCCGACGCGGCGAAGACGCGCATCGCGGCCGGGAACGGCTCGTTGTTCGGCTTCGGCGGCGGCCACGGCGGCCCGGGTGGGATGGAGCACGGCGGACGTGGCGGCTTTGCCGGCGCCGATGTCGCGACCTTCCTCGGCATCACGGAGAGTGCCATTCGCACCGAGCTACAGGGTGGATCGACGCTCGCGCAGGTTGCCGCAAACCACGGCAAGTCGCGCGACCAGATCAAGCAGTTCCTCATCGACGAAAACAGCAAGCGCATCGACCAGGCCGTGACGGATGGCAAGATCACCGCCGCCGACGCGACCACGAAGAAGACGGAGTTCGCCACGAAGGTGGATGGACTGCTCGATAGCACCGGTCCGAAGGCGGGCGAGGGCGGCCCGCGTGGCATGGGCCACGGCGGACCGCGTCCAGCCGCCCCGAGCGGGAGCAGCACGCCCAGCGCGAACTAGCGCGCCGACCCAACCGGCGAATGAGGCGGCCCCGTTTCCCTCCCGGGACCGCCTCCGCCCGGACCAGCCCACTCCGTCCCCCAGCAGAAACAGGTGCTCCCATGCTTAAGCTCCCCATCGCTCTCTCGGCTCTCTCCTTAACAGCACTCATCGCAGGCGGCGCGGTCGCCTCGGCGGCGAGCGCGCCATCCGCCGCGAACGACTCCGTTTCGGTGAACGGCGCCACCACGACCTTCATCGACGCCCTCAGCAACGACAGTCCCTCCGATGGTGCGGCGTTCGGTTTCGAGGCGGTGACAATCGTCACCCAGCCGGCACATGGCTGGGCGGGCACGGACCCGCAGACGAACCAGGTCTCGTACATCGCGCCGAGCAACTGGTCCGGGACCGATACGTTCAGCTACCAGGTAACGGACACCTCTGGCGCGTCGGCCACAGCGACGGTGACCGTGCAGGTTGGCCACCTCGATCCGGCCGTGGTGGCCGCGGTGGCGGCGAAGATCGCGGCAGCCGAGGCGGCCATCACGGTTCCTGTCTCGTAGTGACAGGCGTTCCGCCGGAGCCTCAGCCGGCAAGGACGAAAAACGGGCGCCCGATGGGCGCCCGTTTTTTGCGTGTCTAGTTTCCCGAACAGGTTAGTCGTTGTAGTCGCCGGCGCCGCCGAGGCCCGGCCGAGGAGGTGGAGGTGGGGCGGGAGGGGCGTCGTCACGACGCGTCCATCCGCGGCTTGCACCGCCGGCGGGTGTGCTCCCGGGGCGGGAGCCGCCTTCGAAGCCACCGCCATCACGCGGACCGCGGTCGCGGTTACCGCCACCGAATCCACCGCCAGGACGACCGCCACGGTCACCGCCGCCAAAGCCCCCGCTGCGGCCACCGCCGCCGCCGAAGCCACCGGGGCGGCCGCCGCGATCGCCGCCGGCGAAGCCGCCGCGTCCGCCAGCGGGAGGCCCACTGCGTCCGCGAGGAGCGCCGCCGCCACTTCCCGGAGGAGGAGGCTCTTCACCGAGGAGGACCGCTTTACGCGAGAGGTTGATGCGACCCATGTTGTCGATCTCGGTGACCATCACGGTGACTTCGTCGCCGACGCTGACCGCGTCTTCGACCGTTTCGATGTGGTCCTCGGCGAGCTGCGAGATGTGGACGAGGCCTTCCTTGCCGGGGAGAATTTCGACGAAGGCGCCGAAGTTCATGAGACGGGTGACCTTGCCGGTGTAGATCTCGCCGCGCTCGACCTGCTTGGTGAGCCCTTCGATCATGCGGATGGCCGCGTTCGCGACAGTCTGGTTGATGCCGCCAACGAAGACGGTGCCGTCTTCCTGGATGTCGATCGTGGCGCCACCGGACTCTTCCTGGATTTTGCGCACCATCTTGCCGCCGGGGCCGATGATCGTGCCGATCATGTCCTGCGGGATGTTGATGCGGTACATCTTCGGGGCGTATTCGGAGACATCTTCACGCGGGGCCGTAATGACTTCGTTCATGCGTCCGAGAATGAACGTGCGGGCGTCCTTTGCCTGCGAGAGGGCAGTCGTCAGCAGCTCGCGGGAGACGCCGCCGATCTTGATGTCCATTTGGAGGGCGGTAATGCCAGCCGCCGTGCCGGCGACCTTGAAGTCCATGTCGCCCATGAAGTCTTCCTGGCCGGCGATGTCCGTGAGGACTTTGTAGTTGCCGTCGTCGCCCATAATCAGGCCCATCGCGATGCCCGCGACCGGGGCCGTGATCGGTACGCCGGCATCCATCAGGGCGAGGGTGCTTCCGCACACGCTGGCCATAGAGGTCGAGCCGTTGGAGGACATGACTTCACTTACGACGCGGATGGCGTAGGGGAAGGCTTCCTGGTCGGGAATGACCGGTTCCAGCGCCCTTTCGGCCAACGCGCCGTGGCCGATTTCGCGGCGGCCGGGCCCACGCATGGGACGGGCCTCACCCACCGAGAACGGCGGGAAGTTGTAGTGGTGCATGTAGCGCTTGGTTTCTTTCGGGTTCAGCGTGTCCAGCTTCTGGATGAGCGTGAGCCCGTTGAGCGTGGCCACGGAGAGGACTTGCGTTTCGCCGCGCTGGAAGAGTCCGGTGCCGTGCGTGCGTGGGAGGAC
>JANXYE010000320.1 GCA_025350285.1 Chloroflexota bacterium | reverse complement strand
GGGCGGCAACGCATCCGCCTTGCTGGCGAACCCGAGCAAGTCGTTCCGGGCCTCCACCGTGCGGCGGAGGTGTTCGAAACGGAAGAGCCGGTCGGAGACCTCTGGTGGCGCCGCCCCATGGTCGAGGCAGCCGAGAGCCAGCCCGTCGAACTGGATCGGCACTTCGAACGCGTCGAGCGCGATCCGAATCGCCTCGAGGTCGAGGTCGCGCAGTTCAACGTGCTCGCCGGCCACGCTCGCGGCTTCATCCTCCGAGACGAGCGTGACGCCCATCGCCCGGACCCGTTCGAGGTCGTCATCGAAGGTCTGGGCGGCGGTTGGCGTCGCGAACGCCTGGCCGCCCGCCTTGAGAAAGTCTTCCAGCGCCCAGCTGCACGGCCCGCCTCCGGCGACCACGCCGCTCAGCACCAGGGGCCGGCCCTGCGCCGCAGCCCCGCGGATGCGCCGCGCCGCGATCTCCGTGGCCGATGGCAGGACCATCTTGACGTTGTTCTCAACCGGCTTGTCGGAATCGAACAGGAGGATGTCCTGTGTGCCGGTCCCCATGTCGATAGAAAGGATGCGCATAGCCCAAGTGTAGCGCTCCGCACGGGCATGGATGTCCTGCCCGGCGCGCTGGGTGGGCGTCAGATTTTCGCAGCGACTCGAGCTTGGCACGGAGATAACAAACCGCTCGTTCTCCCTCGCGGCCAGGATTGGCATCGCGAATCAAGAAGCACCCGGACGGCAATCCCAGCCGCGACGGATACGGAGCGGTCTCTCCAGTGAGCCCGCGGCCGAGAAGCGGTCGAACGGGGTCCCTGCCCAGGTGCAAAGGCCTGGTCGTAGAATGGGCCGGCGATGGGCATCCTTTCGGCTCTTGCGCGAATGGTTCACGTTAAGTTCATTGATCGATCCAGTGACTGGGATAATCTGAGTCAATGCTTCGCCGTCTGCCGCTCGGCAGATTCGTCATCCCGTCTATCGCCCGAACTACAACGATAGCGCTGGAGGCTGGCCCGGCGCTCGCGTCGTTGCACGCCGACTTCGCGGTAGCGGCGGCAGCCATCGCCTACCCCGCGCCGCCTATCCCGCGCAAGCGCTTCACCAGGAGGGGGATCGCGCTTGGCATCGCCGTCGGCTTCGTCCTCCTTATGGGCGCTGCCTACACCCAGAAGGATCGCTATGCGGACCAGGCCGCGGACTTCAGCCGCAACGTCATTGGCGACGAGAACACGGCGAAAGTCGAGAGCTGGTACTTTCGCGTCCAGGATCCCATCGACCGTGTCAAGTACAAGCTGCTGGGCGGCCGAACTGATCCGTTCAACGAAAGCCGCGTCTTCGTCCAGTTCATCCAGTCCGCCCCCGGCAAGACAGTGCTCGTCGATCTTTCGAAGCCGCTCCATACCGGCGCCCTCAACATCCCATCGTTCTTCACGGTCAAGGAGATCGAACTGCCCAAGACGCGTCCCCTGCGCGACACCCTCGAGCAGGGTGAAGGCGTCTGGACGACCTCGGGCCTCCCGCGTACCACCCCGACCAACCCGCTGATGGCCAAGACGTTCATCCGCCCAGACAAGGCGCGGCCCTACGCGCTTGTTGGCGTGCTACTGCTGGACCATCGCCGGGTCCGTCTCCACGTGACCGGCGGGACCGTCGATCCGGGCGGCGACCTCGGCGTCAAAGGCCCGGGCGTCATCCCCGCAGACGATCTGAAGTCGCTGCTCGTTGTCTGGAACGGAGGGTTCAAGGGTCCCCATGGTGGCTTCGGAATGGTCGCCGACGGCAAGACCTACCGCGGCCTGCGCAATGGGCTTGCCTCTGTCGCCGTGATGAAGGACGGGACGGTGCGCATGGGCGAATGGGGCCGAACGCTCACATGGGACGAGAGCATGGCCGCCGTGCGCCAGAATGCGGTGCTCCTCGTCGATAACTGCGAGGTGAGCAAACGCACAGCGGAAGGTAACGACACCTGGGGCTACGTCCAGGTCAACTCGGCCGAGTTCATCACCTGGCGGTCCGCCATTGGGCTGACGAAGGACGGCAACCTGATCGTCGCCTCCGGCAACTCGCTCAGTGCTTCAACGCTCGCCAATGCGCTCTGGGCGGCCGGCGCTTGCACGGCCATGCAGCTCGACATCAACAACCCATACGTATTGACGAGCCTTTACTTTCCCCAGTCCGACGGTTCGCTCAAACCCGAACGCTTCATGGACTCCATGCCCGATTCGCCCTCGCGCTGGTCCAAGACGCAGGAGCGGGACTTCATGTACGCCACACTGGACGAAGCCCGCTTCCGGTAGGAGAACCTTCGAAACCGGCCGCGAAGGCTGTAGCCAAGGCCGCCGCCGTAAGCTTGGCTTCACCCCATGCTGGCCGCGCGCGCCGCCGAAGGGTACAAGAGAAGCCATGCACGGCCCCTCCGCCCGCCGCCAATGGTCCCGCGCGCTGTTCGCGATGCCGGTCGTTGCCGCGTTTGGGCTCGGTTTTGGTGTCGCGCTGGCGGACCTGCCGGTGCCCAACGGGCCGGATCCGGTGCCCTCTGGCCCGAGCGCCGAGCCATCCACGCCAACGCTCCCCCACTCACCGACCGCTACGCCAACGCCGCCGCCGCCTTCACCCACGGCGACACCTTCGCCGACGCCTTCAGCCACAGCGACAGAAGCGGTTACGCCCGAGGCAACCCCAACACCGAAGCGCGAAATCCGGCGAGTCGAAGATGGAATGCCCGTCTTCGACTTCCCCTGGGCAGACGGGGAGAGCCGCACGTGGACTGGCGGCCCACACGGCGCCGACGACAAGGGACAGATCTGCATCGACTGCGGCTTCGACGAAGTGCCCCTCGAACGCCGCGCTGGACTCGACTTCGGTGGTGGTGGCTGGGACGTACACCCGATGGCCGACGGCGTCGTGCTTTATTCCGGCGAACTGGGCTATGGCTTCGGCAACGGTGTGGTCATCGACCACGGCCAGAGCTGGGCGACGATCTATGCCCACTTCGCCAAGGATGACGCCCTCATCGCGGCCGGCGCCGAGGTGACGCGCGATTCTGTCCTCGGCCACACTGGCTGTACGGCGACGGCTGTTTGCGTAGGCGGCGATCACCTGCATATCGACCTGCGCCGGGGCGCGTACTTGCGCGACGACGGCTCCGTATCGTTCGGACTGCGCGTCGCCTGGGATGGCCGCCAGATACACGGCTGGACGTTCATGGCCGACGAGGGCAACTACGAGGGCACGGCCTACCGTTGTTCGGCAACGCGCTACGCCGATGACCACGCCTCCGCCGGTTTCACGGCCGGGGACGCATCCCCATGCGCGGACACCGCTCCCGGAGTTCACGCCGTCATCCGCCGCCCGAAGCCGCCGGCCCCGGCTCGCACGGACGAGGCTCCCGCCGCCACCGCGACCCCATCGCCAACGCCCTTCCCGCGCAAACTCGGGTCGTCGATGCGCAGCTATTTCGCGAACCTCGGCGCCACCGTGAAGCTAGAGACGCAGCCGGGCATCATCTACCGGGTGAGGGTCGGCGTGGCCAGCGACCGCTGAGCGCGCGCCATTCGCGACCACCGGATAGAATCGGCCGGCCGAGTTCGCGGCCAACCGCGGCCGGCATCCAAGGAGACGCTTACGATGATCGCGAAACAAGAACTGGTCGATGGCATCCGCTTCGCCGGCGCCCGTGCCGCCGCAATCAGTTCGTACTGTCAGGATTGGGACCACCAGCTCGGTCACCAGTGGACCAGCGGCGACGCCTTCCGTCATGTCGCGGCCGTTGCGGGCGGGGCATCCGGCCTTTACGGCATGCTCGACAGTGGCGTCCTCAGCGGATTGCCCGCACAGCGCATCTCTGAAAACAACACGAAGGCGATCGACGGCCTCAAGGAGAAAAGCCGCGAAGACGTCGCCCGGGCGATCATCGACGGCCACAACGCCTCCGCTGATTTCGTCGCGACGCTGGACGAAGCGGACCTGGCGAAGGTCGTCACGCTCGGCGGCTACGAGATGCCGAAAGGCGAAATCGTGGCCCAAGTCTGGATCCACCATGCGCTCGCGCACAGCTATGAGGCGAGCGCCCGCTGGCCGCTCCAGTAGCACGGACCCGAAGATGGGGTCAGCGCGACGGCGGGGCGGCGGGTTAAGGAATGAGTGGGCGTCAGATTGTGGCACAGGGGAAGGGAACCCCTTCGACCGGATCTCGGCCGCCCGGCCGCGGGCTCACTGGAGACGGACCGCTCCGTATCCGTCGCGGCCAGGATTGGGACGCGGCCGGCTCAAGGTGCGGCGATCCTGGCCGCGAGTGACAACGAGCGGTTCGTTGTCTCCGTGCCATGCTTGAGCCTCCGCACAAATCTGACGGCCACCCTTAAGGAATGGGCACCCCGACACGGACCCGAACGAGCAACGTAGCACAGTCGGTTAAACGATCAGAGCGAGTTCGCTGTCGTCAACGAACTGGCAGGCGTGGACTGTGCGTCGCCCGTCGATGTCGCCGATCTCGGCCAGGAGCCGTTCGCGCTGAACCGAACCGGCCGTCTCGATAGCTTGGGGTCGTGTTGCTGTCGCCATGTTCAGATCGTGAGCCGCCGAGGCCGGATCGTCAGCCGCTGGACCGGCTTCGGCCCCCGACCCAGTCACGCGAACACCGCCCGCGTGAAGAAGTCCGTCATCCGTTCCTTCACCAGTTCGGCGGGGTGAACCTGGCGCAAGCCAAGGTACGCCTGGAATTGCGAGACCATGTAGTGGGCGAGGAAGAGCGGGTCGATCTCCCGGCGGACCACGCCGGCCGTACGCGCATCTTCAAAGGCCTGCACAAGCGCGCCGACCAGGCCCGCTGAATGGTGGAGCAGCTCGTTTTCCTTGAGATTTTCGTGGCCCGCCAGGCGCTTTACGTTTTCGTGGGCGGCGATAGGGTCCGGGGCGTGCCCGCTCATCGCCCGAATGAGCGGCCCGAACCGCTCCGCCGCCTCCCAGCCCGCCGCCAACAGGGCCAGGATGCGCTCCCGCGGGTGCGGGAGCCGCAGAGCCACCTGGACCGCGACCATCGAGTCCGCAAGGCAGCCCGCGAGCATGGCCGTCACGAGGTCATCCTTCGTAGCGAAGTTTCGGTAGATGGTGCCGACGCCAACGCCCGCCCGCTCCGCGATCTCCTTCATTTCCGCATCGAACCCGCGTTCCACGAAGACGCTGCGCGCCGCTTCCATCAAACGGTCACGGTTGGCGGCGGCGTCGCTTCGCAGTGAAGGATGCGTCATGTCTGCGTAACTGTACGCTGGTACGGTGCTTGACGGAACCGGAATTCCGCTTCACAGTAAAACGGAACCTCAATTCCGTTTACGTACAAAGCGAGCAGGATACTCTTATGGCCTCACGAACCGCTCCTCGCCAACCGCTCCTTGAACGCTGGGCCCGCTTCACCCACCGCCGCCGTGGCGGCGTCATCGCCGGTGGAATCGCGACGATCGCGCTCTTCATCGCGGCCGCCGTCCTCTTCGGCGGCAGTTTCGAAAAAGAGTTCTCGCTCCCGGGTTCGGAATCCCAGGATGCGCGCACCTTGCTCAAGGAGCGCTTTCCCCAGCGCGCCGGCGATGCCGCCGACCTCGTCTTCGAGAACCCCGCTGGCTTGGCCG
>JANXYE010000283.1 GCA_025350285.1 Chloroflexota bacterium | reverse complement strand
GGCGCGCCGGGCATCGGGCGGGGCATGCGCATCCGCATCGAACGCTCCCCGCGCCTCTACTTCGTGACGAAGGTCGAAGTCCTTTCTGGCGGCCTGGCCGCGCCTCAGCCGGCGACTACGGACAGCCAGCGCCAGGCCATCCCGGGCTTTCTCGCTGGCGGCATCCCGTTCGTCCCGATACCGGCGGCGATCGTCGCCTCACTCGCCGGGGTGGCCGTGACCGATAGCGCGAAGCAGATCGGTGACGCGGGCGCGTCGGCCGCGGTTGCCCTGCATTCGTACGACGTGGAAGGCGGCGGGCAGATCAAGGTGAGCCGCATGATGATGCCGAAGAGCGGCGGCGGCATGCTCTTCGGGGTGATGAAGCGCGTCCCCGGCGTGCACGCCGCCGATATCGATGGCCTCGGCGACGATTCAGCCTGGGTCCGTGACCGGGTCCTCATGACGCGCTACGGCAACCGCATGGTCTCGGTCGAAGTGGATGTTCCCGGCCAACCGCCGCCCGCGCGGCAGGCGATGGCGAAAGCGATCGCCGCCCACGTTATCGCGGAGGCGCCGGCCGAACGAGAGCCGGAGACAGCCGGGGGCGAGGACGAGGGCTGAGGGTATTGGTCGTCAGGCGTGGGCACGGCTATCCCGAGCCCGCTCAGTAGCTTGCGCTCGCCGGAACGCGTCCGTGCTCCCGCCAACGGCCAATACGGGTGTGCTCCAGATTTTTGCGCGATGAGTTGGCATCGACCTGGTTGGGTCCCCCGGCTAGGGGCTCCCCAAAGACCGCTCCGTATCCGCGAGTGGCGAACGAGCGGTCCGTTCACGCCCGTGCAACGCCCGGCCCCACGCAAAAATCTGACGGCCACCCGGCCATACTCACGCGCGACGGCCTGCCGGGATGCGGAGTAGACTCGCGGCGCGGCTTCGAAACGTGCTCGCCCCGGCGGGCCAGGCCGCGGAAACGAGGACGAACCATGTACGGCACGATCGGGATCTTCAAGATTCAGCCAGGCAGCGAGGAGACCGCCGCCAGCTACTTCAACAGTTGGTGGAGTGATCGCGCCCCGAAGGTGAAGGGGGCCGTCGCCGGCTCGATCCACCGCAACGGGGCCAACCCCAGCGAGCTCATCCTCTCGGTAATCTTCGACAGCAAGGCGTCCTACGAGGCGAACGCGGCCGACCCGGAGCAGGACCGCTGGTACCAGGGCCTCCGCGCACTACTGTCCGCCGACCCGCGGTGGATGGACGGCGATGTGCTGGGCTGCAACCACGTCTAGCGCGGATGGATTCAGGATGCGGCGCATGCCCGGACATCGTTCGTGAACAGGCGACCGCGACGGTCGCGCCTACAAGAGCGGGCGGCCGTCGCGATTTCGCGTTCGCTGTCTGATCGGCGGTAACGGCTACTCCACCAGCCCTGCCCGCGCCGCCATCGCCCCGTCCCAACCGCCGATGAATCGCCACCAGTTGGGCAGTGGGCGCCCGCGGTAGACCAGGCTGTTCCCCGCGCCGGGGAGGCTCTGCATCCAGTAGATGAACCACTTCAGGCTGTCGCCCTCCCAGCGTTCGCAGTTCAGCAGCTGCTTTTCGCCCGAACCGTCCGGCTTCCAGTCTTCGATGTCCGTCCAGACGCGCTTGCGGTTCGCCCAGTCGTAGTCGCGCTCGCCGTTGGGCGGGAAGTGTGCCCAGCCGCAGCGGCCTTCGCCCGTCTTGCCCACAAAGCGGTCCCAGAACATCGCGTGGTCCGCGTGGTCCAGCACGCGTTCGATCTGGTGCATGTGGTCCTCCACCGCTTCCGAAGCGCCGCGCTGGTAGTTGTAGTGGTAGACGGTGTAGGTCGAGTTCAGCGCCGGCAGATCGGTAGGGTCGCAATCGCTGTTGCTGACATCGCCGAACGGACCGGCCATGTTCGATTCCCACATATCGACCACGCCGCCGTGGTAGGCCCACAGCCAGACTTCGCGCACGCCCTCCCGTTCGACCCAGTCGCGAATGCCGGCCCGTTCGAGGATGGCGTTGTAGTCGGTCATCGGAACGGTGTGCCCCGGCTTGGGCCAGACCGGGAGCGGCTCCAGCACCTCCAGGCTCCCGGCAAGCTCGTAACGGAGGCTGGGCGCCGCCGTTGGGTCCTTATACCCGTGGTAGATGCTCCCCCGTTCGAGCGCCTCAATGACGCGCTCGGTCGTCCGCGCGCAGTGTTCACGGATGCTGTCGAGTGGGGCGTCCACATCCCCTGTCACCGCCCGGTCGATACGCCCGTCGCGCACGGGGAAGTAGTGGATCAGGAGGACGGGGATAGTCCAGGTCGCGGGCAGCGTGGGGCGGTCAAGCGGTGCGCGTTCCCGCCCGAACAGCGCTCGGATAGTGGCCCGCAAGATCGACATGTCCATCCACCTATCCTAGCTGCGACTGCTAACGAGCGGTTCAGTCTGGTGGCTCGTTGCCGCGGTGTCACGAACCGCGGGAGCCACCGGGCCAGGTCCGGCTTGAACACTGCCTCATAGCCGTGACGGATACGGAGCGGTCTTTGGGACAGCCCGCGGCTTAGGGTTTCCCGCTGACTGCCACGGCGACCGTCATAAAGACCGCTCCTTCCAGTCGCGGCTAGGACAGATTCGTGTCGGCTCTCGGGCGGAGCTTCGGAACCAGCAATCCTAGCCGCGACGGATACGGAGCGGTCTTTGGGAGCCCGAGGCCAGGCGGCCGGCACCAGGTCGGCGCCCACTCTTCGTGCAAAAATCTGACGCACACCCGCGTAGTACCATGGGCTCAATGAGTCATACGGAGCCGCCGGCCCTGCACGTCACGGAACGCGCGGGGACCGGCCCCACCATTCTTCTCATCCACGGGCTGACGGCGTCAGCGGCAAGCTGGGCGCCGGTGATAGACGCGCTGGACGGCCACGCATGCGTCGCCCCGGATCTCCTCGGCTTCGGGCGGTCGCCGAAACCGGAGACGAGCGCCTACGACCTGGCGGCACATTGCGACGCACTCGAGCCGATCGTGGCGGGGACGAAGCCGGCGTGCATCGCGGGACACTCAATGGGGGCGGTGATCGCGCTGGAACTGCTCCGCCGCCACCGCGGCGTCCCCGTCGGGGTTCTCGTCAGCCCGGCCGTGTTCGCCTCTCGGAATGAAGCGCGAAAGGCGATGACGAACGCGCCCGCGATGCACCGGCTTTCGTTGCGATCCGAATGGGCCGCCCGGCTGATGTGCAACACGATGTGCGCGTTGCGGCCCGCGTTGCGGCCGATTGTGCCGCTTTTTGCGCGCCGCTTCCCGCCAGACGTGGCCCAGGCCGGCCTCGATCACACCTGGACTTCGTACTCACGGAGCATGGCCAGGGTGGTCGTTGCTGGTCTCGTCCCGGGGCTGATGGACGAAGTGGGCGCCCGCGTCACGGTCGTTCATGGGCGGGAGGACACGACCGTCCCGCTCTCCCTCGTCGCCCCATTGGCGAACAGGGCGAAGCGCTTCGAGGTGATTACCGGCGATCACCAGGCGCTCCTGACGAACCCCGGGGCAGTGGCGGCGGTCATCCTGCGGGCGATCAAGGACGGGCCACCGGCGGCCCGGTCCTCCTCGCGCTAAGCCCGCGCTTGCTGGCGCGGGCTGGCCAGCAAGCGCCGCCTTGACTGACGCGACGGGGACGCCTGGCCCGTTGTCCTCAGGAAGTCAGATCCTTCCGGAGCCGTTCGAACTCGGCGGCGGAGATCTCACCGGCGGCGTAGCGACGGCGGGCGATCTCCACCGCCGCCTCAGGCGCTGGCGCCGCCGGAGATCCTCGCTGCCGCGCGAACCCGGCCACGGCGTAGGCCATCACGCCCAGGACGACGATCCAGAAGACGCCCCCAAAGACCATCCACCAGCCCATACCTTCGTTTGCTCCCCACATTGTGAGTTCTTCCTTTCATCTCATGCCGGGCTTACTTGGCCGGCGTCGTGCTTTCGTGGTGGCCGCCGGACGGTAGTTGGCCGGCCGAGTCCATGGGCATTTGGCTGAGCATGCCGTCCATCATGCGGTGCATCATCTGGTCGATCCCGGCGCCAGCCGTTGCGGGCATACCGGCCTCGTTGCGCATGTGGTCCATCAGCTTTTGGAACCCGTCCGGGCCGAGGACTTCCTTCATCCGTTCCAGCATGACGGCGGTGTCCATGTTGCCCATGGCCATCATCATGCCGGGGTACCCTGAGTCGGCGCTGTGGGAGTCCGAGTCGCCATCCGAGAGCGCCACGCCCAACGCGACGCCAAGCCCGGCTACTGCGACGGCCAGGACCACCACAAGGCCGACCAGCTTCCGGCCGTCTACAAGCCGTTGTATGGAACTCATTCGTGACCCCCGTGGCCCATGAAGCGCTGGTGTACCCACAGCATCGCGGCGGCGCCGATCACGCCGATGGCGATGCCGAGGGGCCAACCCAGCACGGGGATGAGCACGAAGGTGGCGAAGACGAGGACACACACGCTCATCATCAACCCCATCATCAACCCCATCATCAGGGCCATGGACATCCCGCCCGCGGGTGATGGTTGCCGCTGTGGATCGTGACTGCCGTTCATTGCATTACTACCTTTCGTCGTAGTTCTTCTGGTAGTTTCCATCACGGCGGCCCGCGTGACGGGGGCCGTTGGGGTCCCATCTCGGAGTCCATGTGTCCCAAGAAGATAGTGCGGGGAGAGCACGCATCGCGTCTTAGCGGGTGTTCAGCAGCTCACGGTGGGGCCGTCAGGCGTCCGCTGCGCACGGCCGTGCCCCACCAGGCACGAGGAGACCATTAGACCGAGAGCCGCCACACCGAGAGCCGCCACGCCGAGAGCCGCCACGCCGTCCGGCTACTACCTGAAGTCGTATACTGGCCGTCTTTGGGGCCGGATGGCCCCCTGAGCCTCTCCCTCTGGCCGCTGTTGGGCGGCTGGCGGAATGCCGATGCTGGGATCGTCCAGCCGACGAAAAGGGGGGATAGATGGTTCCAATCGCCCGGCGCAACCTCTTCGCCGAAAAAGGCCGATTCGTCGTCTCGGTCGGGGGAGTGGCCCTGGCCATCTTGCTGATACTGATTGTGCTGGCGC
>JANXYE010000254.1 GCA_025350285.1 Chloroflexota bacterium | reverse complement strand
CGAAGGCCGCGGGCCGCGCCGCCCAGCATTCGATAGTGCCGACCACGCGGGCGCCCACGATCAGCGGGACGATAACGCCGCTGTGCAGATCGAAGGGCGCGTCCGGCGGGGTGTGGGTTTCATCGTCGGAGACGCGGACGGACTTGCCCCGTCGCGCGGCCCGGCCCACCGCCCCGGTCCCGAGAAGGACGGCGGCCCGGACCGGCGCGCCTTCCTCGGCCGAAGTGCCGAAGATGACCAGTTCCTGGCCGCGGAGGAGGCGGAGCGAGACCTCATCCGCCGAGACGAGTCGCCGCGCCTGGTGGACCGCGGTGTTCACCACGTACTTGAGGCTTAAGTTTTCCGAAACCTCCGTGACCACCTGGTACAGCGCCTGGAACTGGGCGTTGCGGCGCTCCAGCGTCTCCTTCGTTACTTCGAGCCGGGTCTGTTCGGCCTGAGCGAGACGGAGCGCCGCCGTGAGCCGGCGACCGAACAGCCAGGTGGTGAGGCCGGCTGTCCCGGCTATGATGAGAGTTGTGGCGATGATGGCGGTCCGGGCGCCCTCCGCCAGGGAGATAATCGAGGCGGCGTCAAGGTCCGAGGCGACGCCCAGTTTCGGACGCAGGGCACGAGCGTCGATGCGGAGGGCATCCATTCGCTGTTCCAGCGTGTCCAGGTCGGTTGCGTTGCTCGTCCGCAGGAATCGTGCGAGGTCCGCCGGTGCTTCGAGGGCAGCGCCGAGGAGTTCCAGCGATTCGCGCGAACCGACGAGTTGATGGAGGTCCGTCGCGTTGCGGCGGATCTCACCGAGGAGTTCGGCTGCTTGCACGGCCGAGGCGCCGGAAATCGAACCGGGCAGCGGCCGGGCGGGCGTCGTGCCGACTGCCGCCGAAGCTGGCGCGTCACGCGAAGGGAGGATTTGCTGCCGGTCGATTTCGGCAACCGTCCGTTCGATATCAGCTGTAAGCAGGGCGGCCCGCGAGTGATCGACCGAGGCGTTGCCGGACTCGGACACCCTCGCCAGCACAGAGAACGCGATCGCCCCGGTCGCGAGCGAACCACCCAGAACGACGATCACCTGGATGAGCAATGGGTTGAGGCGGGACGACCCGCGGATGATGAGACGGCTCACGAAGGGGTCACCTCAAGCTCCGCCTCCATGCCCTGCGACCAATGCGAGACGACATCGCCATCCCGCGAAGCCGCCAACAGGCAAACGATGATGTAGCGCCCCGGCGCAAGCGTGACCCGGGCGGCGCCCGATTCGCCCGACGGGACCGACCCAACCTGGGCGACGGGCTGCCCGTAACGCGTCCCTTCGACCGGCACAACGACCGCCTCGTGTATCCACTTGCCCCGGTTCGTCAGGACGAAATCAACCTGACCGGCGCGGACGGTCACCTTCGATAGGCCGAAGCGGTACTCCTCGGCGGTCAGCCGGACGGCGCCCGCGCCCGCGCGATCAATAGCGATCTCGTGTGCCTCTGGCACGGGCGGGTTGGTTGAAGCCACCCCGCAACCAGCAAGCAAGCATAGTGCGCCCAAGAAGACCACGAGTCGCGCCACTTTCATGGCAGTAAGTTCGGCGCCGCCGGGGAGACAGCTGGTGGCATGGCAGGGGGCAACCGGTGAACGTTCACCGCGGCCTCCCGACACTGGCCACGCGTCTGCCACGCCCACGATGCCGGACTGTCACGTGATCCGCACCACCACGTGACAGTGGCGTAGATCACTCGTTAGCATATTTCAGCAGGTACTCCACAGTCTTCGGGTCCGGGTTCTGGTTGTCCACCATGTACCACTCGTGATAGAAGATCGCGACGTAGAGCGGCTCGGTGGGGACGCGTTCGCAGATGGCCACGAAGCCGGCCCAGTACCACTGGTCGTCCGCGGGGAAATACTCCGCGAGGCTTGTGTCCTTGAGGAAGACGGTAATGGTCGTCCCGTCGGCGCTGGGAAACCAGCGGAGGACGGAGATGTTCGGGATGCGGTCCGGTGTTTGGGGGAGCAGGAGTCGGACGCCCTCGTATTCGAAGACGCCCGCTCCACCCCAGTGAAACGTCGCGACCCAGTCCTCCGGGCCTTCGTGCTTTTCGATCATGCGGTCGTAGCGCCAGGTGGTGAGGAACTCGATGGTTTCGGGCAGGACGCCAGGAATCTCCATTACGTTACGTTCGACCTCTTGTGTTTCAGGGTACGAGCAACCGCTGGTCGCGTTCGGAGCGAAGCTTCTCGACGATCTCGGCCACGGGCAGCGCGCCGAGGTCGCCGCCGCCACGCACGCGTACGGCTGCCGCCTGATTCTCCGCTTCGCGGTCCCCGACCACGAGCATGTATGGCACCTTTCGCAGCTGGGCATCCCGGATCTTCGCGTTCATCCGCTCGCCGCGGGCATCGACTTCGACGCGGAGCCGGTGCCCCTTGAGCTTCGCCGCCACCTCCTGCGCGTACGGGATGTGCCGGTCGGCGATGGGGATCACCACCGCCTGCGTCGGGCACAGCCAGAGCGGGAAGTTGCCTTCATACTCTTCGATGAGCAGCGCCACCATACGCTCCATCGTCGAGATGACGCCGCGATGGACGATGATCGGCTGGGCGCGGCCGCCGTCTTCCGCGATGTATTCCAGCTTGAATTGCGCCGGCAGATGGAAATCGACCTGGACGGTGACGAGCGTCTCTTCCTTGCCGCTCGCCGTCTTGAACTGGACGTCGATCTTCGGTCCATAGAACGCGGCCTCGCCCGTCGCTTCAAGGAAATCGAGACCTACGTCCTGGAGCACCTTGCGGAGCAGCGCCTCGCCCGCTTCCCACATCGGCGGGTTATCGACGTACTTCTCCTTGTCGTCCCGGTCCCCGAGCGAGAGGCGGTAGGTGTAGTCCTTCAACCCGAGGACGCCGTAAGCCTCCTCCATCAGGCGCAACACACCCTCGACCTCCTGCGCGACCTGGTCCGTGCCGGCACAGAAGATATGGGCGTCGTTCAGCGTCATGATGCGCACCCGGCTCATGCCGGAGACCTGGCCGCTCTTCTCCCAGCGGTGCATGTTCCCGAGTTCGGCGATGCGCAGGGGCATCTCGCGGTAGGAATGCTGCTCGCTTTCGTAGATCAGGATGTGGTGAGGGCAGTTCATCGGGCGGAGCACGTACTCTTCGCCGTCGCGCTCCATTACGGGGTACATCGCCTCCTGGTAGTGGTCCCAATGGCCGGAGCGCACGTAGAGTTCGCGCTTGGCGACGACAGGCGTTATGACGTGCTGGTAGCCGTGGTCGATCTCCAGGTCTTCGATCCAGCGCTCCAGTTCGCGGCGGATCGTGGCCCCGGCGGGCAGCCACATGACGTGGCCCGGGCCAACATCATCGACGAGGTCGAAGAGCTTGAGGTCCCGGCCGATCTTGCGGTGATCGCGACGGCGGGCGTCTTCGAGTTGCTGTTCGTGGGCGGCCAGCTCGTCCTTCGATTCGAAGAGCGCACCGTAAACGCGCTGAAGCATCGGGTTCTTCTCCGAGCCCCGCCAGTAGGCGCCGGCGATGGACATCAGCTTGAAGGCGCCGAGTTCGCCCGTGTGGCCAACGTGGCCGCCGCGGCAGAGGTCGGAGAAGGCGGCGTGCGTGCACTGCGTGATGTTGCCGTCTTCGATTTCGGCGAGCATTTCAAGCTTGAACGGCTGCTTCGCATATCGTGCCTCAGCCTCGGCTCGCGTGAGCTCGGACATTTCGAAGCGGTGGCGTCCCTTGACGGAGCGGCGCATGCGCTCGTCGAGCCACTTCAGGTCGTCGTTCGTGAGGGCGCGCGGCAGGCGAAAATCGTAGTAGAAGCCGCTTTCGATGGGCGGGCCAATGCCAAGCTCGGCCTCCGGCATGAGTTCGACCATCGCCTCGGCGAGAACGTGGGCGGCGGAGTGGCGGCGGCGGGCGAGGCGCTCGTCTTTCGGCAGGTCGACGAGATTTCGGTGAGAGTCGCGAAGATCAGGCACGAAGTGTCTCCTTGCTGCGTGGGTGCGCCGGGCAGGCCATTAGCCGTTGGCGGCGGGCGGGACGAAGTGCGGATTCAAAACGCGGGGCGGGCGCGCGTCGCGCCTACCCCGGAATAGTGGCGAGGCGACGCACAGCCGGGCCGGAAGGGATCAGAGACTTTTGCGTATACATCGGGTGCTCCACGTCTGGCGGCCAATGGCAAAGCCAACGGCCAATGGCGGGCGCCGTAGCGCCCAACAAAAACGCCCCTCGTCACTGGGACGAGAGGCGTGCTCGTGGTTCCACCCAGGTTTCCCGGCCGAAGGTGTCGCGGATCGCGACAGGCGAGCCGGCCGGGCTCGGAGGGCCGCTAACGGGGCCAACCCGTGCACGTCTACTTGGGCCAAAGGCCGGTTCGGGTGCAGGCTCGCGGGTGGTTTTGGCTCGCCTGGTGTCGCACTTTCAGCCAATGGCGCGGACTCTCTGGTTTAGGTGGCGGGCTACTTGTCCCGGTCGATGCCTGGTTTTGACCATCGGCGGTTGGCCGCTGGCGCTTGCTGTCGCGAACGAGCATAGCACAGGGCGGGGTCGTGCTGGAATCAAGGCATGGACGGTTCTATGATAACCGTCCCGCGTGGGCGGTTAGCTCAGTTGGTTAGAGCGCTGCGTTGACATCGCAGAGGTCACTGGTTCGAATCCAGTATCGCCCACCATTTAGCAACCTGAGTAGGTGCATTACCATTTATCCTTGCCCTCGGAGCCGCTGACGTGAACTCGGGTAAGCAGCCGACCGCCAGAACATACGTCCTGGATTGAAGGGATTCCCACTCCTGCGGTTGATGGTGGAGCTTGCCCCGCCCGCTAAGATTCTGGGCCCCATGAGTACAGCCTCCGAAACCTGGCCAGTCTCTCGGACCCGGGTTTATCGGTAGCTTCGTACGCTGGAACCGTCCGGGCGTGGGGCACTCAATCGCAGTCACGAGTTGTTTGGACTCACGTCTACCCCTCGGAGAACCTCAATCCGCAGGTCGCTGCATGAGGCCGCTCGGAAACGTAGGGTAGTGCTTGGCACTCGCTCTGGAGCAAGTCCTCGTGGAAGCAATGACCCCCAAGCAGTTGCTCAACCTGCCGGCGACGAGGATAACGCTCGTTGGCCGGTCGGCCGAACTCGACTCGCTCGCCGGCCAGGCACTGAACGTCCCTGGGCGGCTCCTCACGTTGACGGGGCCCGGGGGCGTCGGCAAGACGAGTCTTGCTCTCGCGGTCGCGCGGCGAATCTCGCCCGAATTCGCGGCCGGCGTCTGCCTGGCCGACCTCTCGGCAGTGACCGGTGAGGAAACTCTGCGACTGGCCGTCGCCAATGCAGTCGGTGTGCGTGAGTCCGCCGAGAGACCTCTGAAGGAGGCGTTGCTCTCTTTCCTCAGAGATGTCGAGATGCTTCTCGTCGTAGACAATTGCGAACATGTGATCGACACATGTGCGGCGTTGATCGACGAACTGCTCGCCGGCTGTGCCCGCCTCCGGATTCTCGCCACGAGCCGCGAAGCGCTCCGAATCAGCGGCGAGGTGACATATACCGTCGATCCCTTGCCCATTCCGTCGGCCGAGTTGAGTGAATCGCCGGCCGCTCTCGTCGAGAATGCGTCGGTTGAACTCTTCCTTGAGCGCGCACGGGCTGTACGTCCTGGCCTCAAGCTGACCGCTCGCAATTCAGGCGCCATCACCGAAATTTGCAGACGGCTTGAGGGCATTCCGCTGGGACTGGAACTCGCGGCGAGCCAGGCCGCGGGCCTGAGTCTTGATGCGATAGCAGGCCGTCTCGGTGAGAGCTTCGACTTGCTCATGGGCCGGAGCCGGTTGCGACCAAGGCGGCAGCAAACGCTTCGAGCCACGCTTGAGTGGAGCCACGACCTGCTGTCGCCCCCTGAACAGGCTGTCTTCCGAAGGTTGGCGGCTTTCGCCGGGGGCTGGACTGCGGAGGCAGCCAGATTCGTTTGCGAAGCGGAGGGGATCGAAGGCGAGTCAGTCGTCGATCAGCTTGCCGGTCTCGTGGAGAAATCGCTCGCCGTCTTCGAAGAACGGGACGGGACGGCGCGGTACCGGTTCCTGGAACCGGTGCGCCAGTATGCTCAGGGACGGCTGGCCGCGAGCGGCGAGTCCGGCGCGGTCCGAACCCGGCATTGCGCCTTCTTCGTGAGCCTTGCCGAAGAGGCTGAGCCGGAGATACACCGGGCGCAACAGGGAGTCTGGATGCGCCGGCTCGATCGGGATTTTGACAACCTCCGCACGGCCGTCCGGACGGCGAACACGCGTTCGGACGCGGAGAGTGTGCTTCGTCTCACGGGCGCGCTCTGGTGGTATCTCTGGGTTCGCGGCCATCTGCGAGAGGCGGTCGAATGGCTCGAACCTGCGCTGGATAGGGAAGCTCAGATGCCGGCTCGCACCGCCGGGCTCCGAGCGGCGGCGATGCTGCTCGGCAGCCTCGGCCGAAGCGGTGAAGCGACGGCTC
>JANXYE010000227.1 GCA_025350285.1 Chloroflexota bacterium | reverse complement strand
CTCTGGCGCGGCGACGAACTCGCCGAGCGCGTCGCCAACCCCTACGGCTTCATCCCCTTCATCGTCTTCCCAAACCAGCGCGAGCCGAAGGAAACCTGGGGCGCGAGCGACATCCCGCCCCTGCTGGAATCGAACCGCGAGCTGAACCGGGCCTATAGCCAGCTCAGCCAGATCCTCGAACTCTCCGGCAACCCGATCGCCGTGCTCGAAGGCGTCACCGGTTCGCAAGACATCGCCGTCGAGCCGGGCGCCATCTGGGAAGTGCCCGAGCGAGCGCGGGCCTACCTCCTCGACCTCCTCCAGGGCGGTGGCGTCGCCCTCCATCGCGACTACATCGACCTTATCTACCGCACGCTGCACGACCTCGGCGAATCGCCGAGGGCAGCCTTTGGGCACAATCCCGCGGGCCTCAGCGGCGTCGCCCTCAACACCGAGCTGGATCCGCTCGCGAAGAAGGTCGCGCGCAAGCAGCGCATTCGCACGGCCGTCTACGAACGCCGCGCCACGATGGTGCTGGAGCTGCTGCACCAGTTCGAAGGCCTGGACATCGAAGGCCTCCGCCCGGTGATGCACTGGGGACCGGTCCTGCCGATCGACCGCTCACGCGAAGTCGCCGACGAACGCCAGCTGGTGGAGGCGCGCATTCACTCTCGCCGAACGGCCGCCACCCTTCTCGGCTCGGACGACCCGGAGGCGGAATGGGCGCGGGTGCGGGAGGAGGCGGTGGCGGACACCACTGTCGCCGCGCGTTGACCGTGCAGGATCTCGCACTCAACGCCCTCCAGCTCCTTCCGCAGCCGCCGCGCGTACTCCTCCAGCGCTGAGCGCGGGCCGTTGGTTTCCTGACCGATTTGCTCACTTGCCATGTGGTCCTCAACTTTCCGGCGGGAACCCCGGCGGCGTCGGCCGAGGGGTGGCCCGCAATCCACGTCCGTTAGACGCTCTCTTCGAGCTTCAGGCCGACGATCCCGAGCAGCACCAAGGCCACCGATCCGAGCCGCAGGGCATTGGCCGGCTCATGCAGGAAGACGATGCCGGCGAGCACCGTGCCCGCCGCCCCGAGTCCTGTCCAGACCGCGTAGGCCGTCCCGACATTCAGCGACTTCAGCGCCATGGTCAGCAACAGGAAGCTGGCCCCACCAAATGCGCACGCACCAATCGATGGCCAGAGCCGCGAGAAGCCGTCCGATTGCTTGAGGAAGAGGGCGAAGACCACCTCCAGCAGTCCCGCCGTGACGACCAATACCCAGGCCATGGTGGTGCTCCTTGGTGTTAGTTGCTCGCGCCTTCGGGAGGCGCGCCGGCGGCCGGGCCGCGCAGTAGTGATCCGCCGACCGCCGCCGCCAGGATGCCGATAATAACGCCCAGGCTGAGGAGCGGTGACACGGTCAGCACGTCCACGAGTACCATTTTCCCGCCGACGAACACGAGGATCGCCGCCAGCGCCGGCTTGAGGTAGCGCAGCCCGGTGAGGTATCCGGCGAGCACAAAGTAGAGCGCCCGCAGGCCGAGGATGGCCAGCACGTTCGAGGTGAACACCGTGAACGGGTCATCCGTGATGGCGTAGATCGCCGGGATGGAGTCGACCGCGAAGATGAGGTCCGTGCTTTCGACCAGCAGCAGCACGAGGAAGAGCGGCGTCATGTAGAGGACACCGTTCCTCCTCGTGAAGAACTTTTGGCCTTCATACGTTTCGGTCACCGGCCGGAAGCGTTTGACGATCCGCACCAGCCAGTTCTTGTCCATCACGGGGGCGTGCTCGGTGGATTTCAGGAACTTGATGCCGGTGAAGATGAGGAACGCGCCGAAGATGTAGACCACCCAATGGAGCGAACCAAGGAGCACGCCGGCGGAGGCGATCAGGAGCCCGCGCATCACCAGCGCGCCGACAATGCCCCAGAAGAGGACCCGGTGCTGGTACAGCTCCGGCACGGCGAACGTGGAGAAAATGAGCAGGAAGATGAAGACGTTGTCCACGGCCAAGGACTTCTCGATGAGATAGCCGGTGGTCCACTCAAGGCCTCGTTCCGAACCCTGGAACCAGTAAACGCCGAGGTTGAATAAGACCCCAACGCCGATCCAGACCGCGCTCCAGGTCAGCGCTTCCTTGCGCTCCACTTTGTGGGCATGGCGGTGGAACACGCCGAGGTCGAGGGCAAGCATGGCGCCAACGAAGGCAAGGAAAGCTATCCAGGGGACGAGGTCCAACAGGGTCATGCGCGTATCCGATCACATTGGCAAGGCGGCGGGCGGAATGAGGGGCGCCGCATTGGCGGAGCCGGCGGCGGCCGGCCTCGCCTTTAGCGGCGCAACCCCTCGTTTAGTCGGAGTCGAAGCCTTCATCCCGGTCGCGATCGCGGCGCCGGGCGGGCCTGCCAGTGCGGCCGTCCCGGTCTCCCGGGCGGTCGGCATACGGGTCCGCGGCGGTCGATGAAGGGTCTTGGGGCGTCACATCGTCGCCCGCTCCGCCTCTGCCGAACAGCCGATCGAAGAAACCGCGGATGCCCCGCCTCTCGCCGGCGCCGGCACGCTGGCCGCCGCGGTCGTTGTCGCGGTCAAACATTTCGAAGAGTTCGTCGAGCATGGGTTACCTCCGTTGGCCGGTGACTTGACGGATCCCGGCCCACTAAATGGGCCAGGGTCTCACCGGCGGAGGTACGAACCTCGCCTGCGGCGCCGGCGCTTACGCGCGTATTGACGGGCCGCTGCACCCCGGTGGGTGCGGTTACTCCCCCTGGAGTAGATCCTACGATACCCGACACTGTTAGCGTATGTCAACAGGGCCCAGCCCGTCCCCCGGCCAACCGCTTCAGCAACGCGGGCCGCCATGCCACGGCCGCGACCCTTCGTACCCCTACTCTCCGAGCCACCACCTCCGCCGCTGACGCGGCCTGGCGTACTTCAAGCCGAACTTGCGGATGGCCGCATCCCGGATGTAGCCCGCCGCTTCGGCCGCCGAATCGGTCACAAGCAGCCGATCGAGGTCGCCCGCTTCGATCGTGTGGTCCGCGAGCAGCGTGCACCGCAGATACTCCAGGAACGGGTCCCAGAACTCGTGGCCCATCAACACAACCGGGAAATCGAGCACCTTCCCCGTCTGGATGAGCGTCAGCGTTTCGAACACCTCATCGAAGGTCCCGAAGCCGCCTGGCATGGCCACGAAGCCGTACGAGTACTTCACCAGCATGACCTTGCGCAGGAAGAAGTAGCGGAAGGTGACCATCCGATCGAGGTACGCGTTCGCCGCCTGCTCGTTGGGAAGCATGATGTTGCAGCCCACGGAACGGCCGCCCGCCTCTTTCGCGCCGCGGTTGGCCGCCTCCATGATGCCCGGGCCGCCGCCCGTCATCACCGTGAACCCGGCCCGCGCCAACTCGTCGCCAACGTCCCGCGCGAGCTGGTAGTGCGGGTGCCCTTCGAGGAAGCGGGCCGACCCAAAGACCGTCGCGCAGGGCCCCAGGAAGTGCAGCGCGCGAAGCGCGCGGAGGTACTCGCTCGCCACCCGGAAGAAGTGGCGCAACTCGAACTCTCGGCTCTGCGCGCCTTCAAGGTAGCGCAGCTCGTCGCGCATCCGGGCCGGCTGTTCAGCGGGAGCCACCGGCGCGGGAGGTTTGGTCGTGGTCATCGGAGCATCGCGACCATCTTACCGCGGGAGCCCGGGCCCCTCTCTGGGCCCTGAGCGTAGCCCCTCTGGCCGGGCGGTGCGCGCTGCCCAAAAAGCACCCCGCGCGAGCGTCCGGCCGTGCGCCTTGGGGCGTACTATGCCCTGCATGCGGATTGGCGCTCTCGCGGTGCTCCTGACGCTCCTCTGTGGCGCGGCCGCTTGCACGGGGCGGGCGCCGAGCGTGACCTCGCCGCCCACGGGCTGCGCCGCGGACCGCGTTATCGACGGCGACACGATCGTGGTCACCTGCGATGCCGCCCACATCCGCCTGCTGCTCATCAACACGCCCGAGATCGCCCATCCCGGGCAGGTGGTGGAGTGCGGCGGCCCGGAGGCGAAGGCCTACGTCGAATCGCGCCTCCCAAAGGGCGCAGCCGTTCGGCTTGAGGCCGGCAAGCGCGACAAAGACCGCTACGGCCGGAGCCTCCGCTATATCTGGCTGGGAGACGAGCTCTTGAACGAAACGCTCGTCCGCCAGGGCTACGCGGAGCGCTACAAGGAAGCCGAGGACCGCACCTACGAAGCGCGCATCATCGCCGCGGAAAAGCTCGCGAAGGCTGAGGGCCTCGGGATCTGGCGTGCCGGCTGCCGGTAACAGGCCAAACTGGAGCAAGTTGCTTGATTAGCGGATGGAGTTGCTTGATTGATCAGGCGAATGGCACCCATCCGTGCGTAACCCGCGTCGCCGTCATCGCCGCCTACATCCGGGTCGCTTGTCCAACACTGACCAGTCCATCAGCCATCGACTTCATCAAGATGAACGGGCGCATGAGGGGATTTCGGAAACGGAAGCGGTATCGTCGCTCCGGGCCGGTGCGTTCAAGCAGGCTACCGCGCGTC
>JANXYE010000186.1 GCA_025350285.1 Chloroflexota bacterium | reverse complement strand
CGCGCGGGTCATCGAACGGCTTGACCGAGGCATTGAGGCCGAGTGACCCATAGCTCAGTCCGGGCATCTCCAGGTTGACCATGTTCTTGTCTTTCTGGAGATCGCTGTAGTCGAGCTTGTTGAGCGCCGTGCCCATGCCTTCGTACGGGCCGGAGCCGATATCGAACTGGCCATTCTTGTAGGCCGCGAGAAGCGTTGCCTGATCCAGGATTGTCGTCCACGTCTGGCCGTCGAGGTAGGGGAGGTTCTTGTCGTAGTAGTCGGGGTTCTTCACCAGGATGGTGCGCTCGCCCTTGACGTACTCCTTCAGGATGTAGGGCCCACCACCGATAGCCTGGGCGCTCAGGTCGGTGAACTTTTCTACGGCTTCGCGGGGGACGATGGCCTGCTGCCAGTTCCCCATCTCATTCATCGCCTCAGCCCACGGCTGCTTGGTCGTCAGCTTGAATGTGTTCTGGTCGGGCGTTTCCATCTTATCGACGATCTTCTTGTAGAAGTCGTTGTTCTGCGCCTTTGGCAGGTCGCGGAAACGCTCCTTGCTGTACTTCACGTCTTCAGCGACGACCTCGCGGCCATTCACCGGCGCGATGTTCTGGAACTTGACGCCCTTGCGCAGCTTGAACACGAACTCGGTTGGGCTAGGCTGTTCGACCGATTCGGCAAACACCGGCTGGAACTTCTGGTCCGCCGAGCTGATGACGTGCAGGTAATTATAGACGCCGCTCACCATGAAGAGGCCAACCGAGACCTCGATGTGGGGGTCTATCCCGAGCACGTTCAACCAGGTTGCACGCTTCAGGGTGCCACCGCGTACGGGCGTCTCGGCCTGGGCCGTTCCGCTCGCGGCCGGCGATCCGCTGGCCGCCGTGGTGGGGCCGGCGGCGGTGGTGGCGGTGCTCGTGCTGTCGTCGTCTCCGCAACCGACAAGAGCGAGGCTTGCGGCTCCTACGCCGGCGACGCCAGCGGCCGCAAGCATCCGGCGGCGCGTCACGCCCCTCGTCTGAGTCCTGGTCCAGTAGTTATTCAAGCTCGTGTTCCTTTCGGACATGGGAGTTCGTACGGCCGCGCGGCCCCACCGTGATCGCGCGGACTCTACATCATGCTATTACCCGCCGCAATGCCACTGTTATGCGAAAACGGCTGGTGCCTAGGCCCGCCCGTCAGCGACTGGCGGACGCCTCGGTCTCCTCGGGGGCCAGGAGTGAGAGCGGCGTCTCCGTGGCAAGTCTGGCGGCCTGTTCGCTAGAAACGGCGCAGCGCGTCCTGCACTTCCATCGCGCGCTCGATGTTCTCTTCCGGGCTGGCCTGCACGGGGATGAGGTTCACGTGACGTGCCCCGGCCTCTACGTACTTCGCGATGAATTCGGCGACCTCACGAGCGCTACCGTAGGGGGTGTAGCGTTCGAACCGTTCGAAGGGCAGGCGGTAGGTGCTGCCCATCCCCTGCGCGACCATCGCCCGCGCGGCCGAACGGTCGTTATCGATGCTCGTCCAGAACTGCATGCCAAGTTCGACGGAATCCCGGGCCCGGCCCGCCGCTTCGGCGGCGTCCGCGATCACCAATTCGCACCGCCGCATACGCTCGATCGACTGCCAGATGCCGGTGTACCCGTCGCCGTACCGCCCGGCGCGCACGAGTGCCGCGTCGCTTCGGCCGCCGACGAAGATGGGCACGTGGCCCAGGGGCTTTGGGTAGAGGATGACGTCATCGACCTGAAAGTGCTTGCCAGCGAACGAGACGTGGTCTTCGTACCAGACCCGGCTGAGGATTTCGAGCGCTTCGTTCGTCCGCGCTCCGCGCGTCTTTGGGTCGATACCGCAGCTCGTGAACTCGTGCGGGTCCTCTCCGCCTATCCCGATGCCGAACACAAACCGCCCGAGGCTGAGCTGGCTGAGCGCCGCCACCTGGAGCGCGACCGGCATTGGGTGGCGCAGGGGCAAGAGATAGACAGCGGTCTTCAGCGTGATCCGCTCGGTGACGGCGGCCACGGCTGTGAGCGTCTGGAGGCCATCGAAGCCGAAGCCGTAAAAGGTCACGTGGTCCCCGGCGATAAGCCCGTCGAGGCCGATCGTTTCCGCACGGCGGGCGGCGTCGAGGACCATCGCGCCGGTCGTGTTCGCCCGCACGTCCCAGCCCCGGACCATGCACGAAACGTGGACATCCATGGCAAGCCTCCTCAGCGCCTAATTGTCCAGGCGCAGCGCCGCCAGCACCTGGGCGTGCAGCCGGCCGTTCGTCGCGACCACGCTGTCGCCGACGCTATCCTCGCCCGCCCAGGTCGTGATGCGCCCGCCGGCCTCCCTGATGATCGGGTACAGCGCGGCCGCATCCCAGAGGCTCATGATGGGATCGAGCATGACGTCCGCGCGGCCGGTCGCCACCATCAGGTAGCCGTAGCAATCGCCCCAGGCGCGCGCTAACCCGGCCTGATCACAGAGGGTGGCGAATGCTTTCGGGTGGTACGTCGGCATGCGGCTGTAGCTTGTCATGGAGACGGTCGCTTCGGCGAGCGTAGCGGTGTTCGAGACGTGGATCGGCCGTCCGTTCAGAAACGCGCCGAGGCCATGCGCCGCCGATACCGTCTCGCCGACCGCATGGCAGGCAATCACGCCGACGATGGGCTCCCCGTCCCGTTCGAGGGCGATGAGCGTCCCAAACAGCGGCACGTGGTGGATGAACGACTTCGTCCCGTCGATCGGGTCGAGGATCCAGCGATGCCGTCCGTCGCCCGGCGTTTCGCCGAACTCCTCGCCGATAACCCCATGGCCGGGCGCCTCGCGAGCGAGAAACGCGCGGATCGCCTCCTCGGCGCCCCGGTCGGCCGCGGTTACGGGCGTGCGGTCGGCTTTGAGTTCGACGGTGGTGCCACTTTCGTAAAGCGGCATGATCACCTCGCCCGCGACCACGGCCGCCCGCCGGGCGATAGAGAGCAATTCGGCGAGTTCGGACACCTAACCTCCGCCTCCGAATGGTTGCTCCCCCTCGCCCGCGAAGTCGGGAGAGGGGGCTGGGGGGGTGAGGGCTAACGTCCGGCGTCGCCCCGGCGGTACTCATGGGTCAGCTCATCGATCCGTGCCTTGATTTCGGGTGGTATCGGCTTCTCGACCGCGGCTACCAGGTCGTCGAGCTGCTCTGGCCGGCTGGCGCCGATGATGGGCGCCGTTATCACCGGGTTCGCTAGCACCCACGCGAGCGCGAGTGTCGCCATCGCCATCCCGGCCTCCGCGCAGATCGGCCTGAGCTGTTCCACCGTCTCGAACATCCGCTCGTGCCAGTAACGGTCCTGGTAGCGCTCGGCTGCTGTCCCGAGCGTGAAACGCGAGCCCTCTTCCGGCCCGGCCGCGCGGTCGTGTTTGCCACTGAGGAAGCCGCCCGCAATCGGGTTGTAAGGGATGACGCCGATCCCCTCTTCGCCGCAGAGTGGGAGTAGTTCGCGCTCGATTTCGCGAAAGAGCATGTTGTAGCGGGGTTGCACCGAATCGAAGCGGGCCAGTCCCAGCGCTTCGCTACGGCCGACCGCCCGTGCCACCTGGTACGAAAGGAAGTTCGAGCAGCCGACATACCTGACTTTTCCGGCTTTCACGACGTCTTCGAGCGCCCGCAGGGTCTCGTCGATCGGGGTGTGCGGGTCCGGCCCGTGGAGCTGGTAGAGATCGACGTAATCGGTTTGCAGCCTCCGTAGCGATCCATCGATCGCATCCATGATGTGCTTACGCGAGTTGCCCTGGTCCCACCGCCGCCGCGACATCGCGCCGAAGCACTTGGTGGCCACAACGAAATCCTCGCGCCGCCCCTTCATCCAGCGGCCGAGGATCTCCTCCGTGCGGCCGACGGTCTCCACCGTCCCGCCGAGTGGGTAGACATCCGCGCTGTCGATAAACGTGATCCCGGCGGCGGCCGCCCGGTCGAGGATGGCGACGGAGGTCTTCTCGTCGCACTGTAGGCCGAAGGTCATCGTCCCCAGGCAGAGTTTCGAGACCTGTAGGCCGGTGCGGCCGAGTCGTGTGTGCTTCAAGCGAGTCTCCTTCTCGGTGTGCTCAGGATGAGCGGGCGCCCGGCGTGAACCGGACTGGCAGGTTGCGGGGCCCGGCGATGAAGATCGACGGTAGCCGCTCTACTTCGCCGGCCGGTCGAATATCGGGCAGGCGCGTCAACACCTCGCGCAACATCGCGCTGATTTCGATGCGCGCAAGGTGGATGCCCAGACAGAAGTGCGGCCCTCCGCCGCCGAAAGCGATGTGATCGTTGGGCGTGCGTCCCACATCAAAGCGGTCCGGGTCCGCGAACTTCGCGGCGTCGCGGTTGGCCGAGCCATAGAACATGACGACCTTGTCGCCTTCGCGGATCGTTTTGCCGCCGAGTTGGGCGTCGCGCGTGGTCGTGCGGCGCATGTGCACCACCGGGCTGACGAAGCGCAGCATCTCTTCCACCGCTGTTGGTAGCAGTGGGTCGATATTGCTCTGGAGCCGCTGGCGCTCACCGGGGTTGGCGAAGAGCGCCTCGAGGCCACCCGCCAGCAGGTTGCGCGTCGTGTCGCCGCCCGCGTTGACGAGAAGCAGGAAGAACCAGACGAACTCCATGTCCGAGAGCTTGTCGCCCTC
>JANXYE010000553.1 GCA_025350285.1 Chloroflexota bacterium | reverse complement strand
GCGACGCTGCACGACATGGCCCGCAACACGCCTCGCAACCGGGCCGAAATGCTCAACGTGAGCGGCGTCGGGCAAGTCAAGTGGGAGCGGTTCGGGGAGGCGTTTTTGGCGGTCACGCGAGCCGCCGCGGGCGCGCCGCTCTCTCAAGCCCCGCGCGGCCCAGCGCCCCGCCAGCGGCTGGCCCCAGCCGACGCGCCGATCCGGGCACGGGACGGCCAGGTGTTGCCAGAAGGCGTGCGCGGGACTCAGCGGCTGCTGGGCGATGGACTCGAGATCCGGGAAATCGCGGCCCGCCTGGGCTTCACGCCCAGCACGATCGCGAACCACATCGCCCAGCTCGTGAGCTACGGTGAAGTCGAGGACATCCATCCGTGGGTCGATGACCTGACGCTCGCCCGAATCCGCCGGGCGGCGGGCGAAGGTCGCATCGGCCCGCTCGGCCCGCTCAAGCAGGAACTGCTGGACGAAGTGACCTACGAGCAGCTCCACATCGCGCGAGCCTACCTCAACCGCACGCGATAGGCCGGCTCATCGTTCGAGCCGCGCCGGGGCTGTCACGGCCACGAGCGATTCGGAGCGGTCCAGTGTCGAGCGAGCCCTCTGCCCTACCGGGGCAGTTCCTCGACATGCACCCCGAACAGAGCCGGCGGCTTAACGCCCAGCGCGCTCAGGTATTCGCACAGCTGCGACCGGTGGTGCACCTCGTGCTCGATGAGGCCGTTCATGACGATCCGCCAAGCGGGCAACTCCAGACCGCGAACGTTCGCCACGACCGCTTCAAGATCAGCCTCGTGGAGACTCGCTATCGTCTTCTTGCCGGTACGAAGCACGGTCTGGCGGACGTGGGCGGCGGTCTCGTCCGTGCGCATGGCGTGGCCGCGGTACTTCAGCGGCTGCCCACGGACCGCATCGAGCGGCAGCAGCCGTGCGTTGGCGATGTGGAGCGCCAACTCGCCGGCGGAGAATTCTCCCGGCCGTGGGCGCCACTCCAGATGTTCGTTACGCAGGAGGGCCACAACCTCATAGGTGTTGGCGTGGACGCGGCCGATGGCGGCGATAAGGTCGGTCTTCGTTAACATGGCGCTCCGGTGAGTGTAGCCGTACGCCGCTGGCGTTAGGCGGCGCCTTCCCGCGGGAGAGCACCGGTGAACCGCTGGCTCCAGGTCGCTTTCGCAGCCGCGTTTATCAATACCAGCTACGGCACGCTCTCCTATTCGTTCAGCGTGTTCGTCACCAACGGCGCCGCTGGCGGCGCCTTCGGCAAAGGGACCGTGGCCCTGGCGTTCGCGGCGGCGCTGCTCGTTTCCGGGGTCGTGGCTATTGGCACCGGCGCGATCGCCGACAGCATCGGGTCGCGACGCCTGATGGCCGGCGGGGCGGTTCTGGGAGCGGCCTCGCTTTGCCTCTTCGCCGCCACGCGCGAGACCTGGCAGCTGTTCCTCGTATTGCCGCTCGCGATGGGCCCAGCCATGGCCGCCACCTTCTACGAGCCAGTCTACGTGCTCATGAACCGCTGGTTCGAAGCGCCGGAGCGCCCGAAAGCGTACGGCGTGCTGACCTTGATGAGCGGCGTCTCGATCACGATCTTCACGCCCCTCACGCAGATCTTCGTGGACGCGCTCGGATGGCGGGGCGCCGCGCTCCTGCTCGGGGGCATACTGCTCATGGTCGGGATTGGCGCCACGGCCTTGCTCGAAGAACCCGCCCGGACGGACCGGCCGCGTCTGCGACCACTGGCGGTGGTACGCGATGTGGTCGAAGGCGTGCGCTTCACGAACCGCACGTTTTGGGCGTTCACAGTCGCCTTCTTCGTGGCGACGGCCGCCTTCAACGGGTTCGTCTTCCACAACGTCGCCCAGCTCGAATCGCGCGGCTTCGATGCATCGAAGGTAGCGGCCGCCATCGCGATCACCGGTCTCGTCAGCCTGCCCGGGCGCTTCCTCCTGCCAAGTATCTCCACGCGCACCTCGAGCCGGGTGCTGCTCACGATCTGCCTCTGCCTCCTGGCCGTGTCCGCGTTGATCGCCAGTGCGGCGAACGAATGGTGGCAGGTATGGCTCTACGTCGGGCTGAACGGGGTGGTCTTCGGCGCCGTCTATCCGCTGCGCGCGCTGGTCACCTCGGAGCGCTTCGCCGGGCCGTTCTTCGGGCGAGTCATCGGCATCCAGGCGTTTTTCGTGGCCCTCGGGCGAGCGGTTGGTCCGGCTGTCATCGCTGGCATCGGCACGGACCGGGCCAGCTACGAAACCGGCTTCCGGCTGGCGGCCATCGTCCTCATCGTGGCGGCGCTTGCCTGCTACTGGACGATGCGCCCGGCGCGGCGAGATCCGAACGCACCCTGACGAACGATCCCGCCGGAGTTCAGCGCGGCTCGATGACGAACGTCTCGTCCTCGCGGCAGGCACACCAACGGCACGAACCTTCGGCTTCGCGGTCTGGGTGGACTACCTGGACCGCGATCGCGCCGGCGGCGGGGAGGCGGCCGGCATCGCGTTCGCGCCCGACCCACT
Source organism: Chloroflexota bacterium (assembly GCA_025350285.1). GTDB lineage: Bacteria > Chloroflexota > Dehalococcoidia > Tepidiformales > Tepidiformaceae > JANXYE01. Next base: position 2,428 of record JANXYE010000553.1, on the reverse strand, counting down.
CCCGCAGTTCGACGATCCCGAACGGGTCCACGAAGTTGCAAACGAAGCGTGTACTGGTCATCGGACAGCGACCGTCTGGGCCGTAACGCTCCGGCTGAACCGGGCCAGCCATTCGAACGCGAGCGGCTCCAGGCAGTACGAGCGTCCGTCATCGCAAAGGCCGACGAGTCCGGCGTCTCGCAGTACCCGCAGGTGACCCGAGACGGTGGAATGGGCAAGCGGGAGAAGGGTGAGGAAGTCGCTGTTCACGCAGCCGGACTGGCGGGCCAGTTCGCGCACGATCAGCATCCGCGCCGGGTTGCCGAGGGCACGGCAGATTGCGACCGCACGGTCATCGTCGATGGCGAGGGGCTGGACGGGCTTCATTGCGGTTGACCTCGCTCCGGATTGTACCGTATCGTCGGATAAAGACGACCGTCGGTTTTTTCCGACATGCGTGGAGTCCCGACGTGCGCACGATGATCCGCCCGCAGCCGCGATTCGCGCCGTACCTCGCGGAGTTCATCGGCACGTTCGCGCTGGTCTTTGCCGGGCCCGGCTCGGCGGCCGTGAACGTGGCCAGCGGTGGCGGCGTCACGGGCGTCGGTATCGGCATGTCGTTCGGGCTGATCGTGATGGTCATGATCTTCTCGATCGGCCACGTCTCGGGCTGCCACATCAACCCCGCGATAACGATCGCCTTCCTCGCCCTGCGCCGCATAACCCCCGCGAAGGCGGCTGGCTACATCCTCGTGCAACTGGGTGGCGCGGTGCTCGCCGCCCTCGCCATCATCGCCATCGTGGGCGACGCGGGCGATGCCGGGGCGAGCGCGCCGCGCATCAACGGGGCGGATGCGGCGCTCTGGTCCGAGATCATCCTCACCTTCTTCCTCGCCTTCGTCGTCTTCGCCGTGGCCACGGACGAGCGCGCCCAGGGGGCGTTCGCGGCGATCGCGATCGGCGGCTACGTGGGGTTCGCCGCCACCGGCTGGGGCCCCATCGCGAACGCCTCGCTCAACCCCGCACGCAGTTTCGGGCCGGCCGTGGCGGCGAACGTTTGGGAGGCGCACTGGGTGTACTGGGTCGGGCCAATCGTGGGGGCGCTGCTCGCCGCCGCCGTCTACGAGGTGCTGCGCGAGCCGCACCTCCCACAACAAGGGTAGTGGAGGGAATCGTGGAGAAAGACCAGCCAGAAGTCCTGTTCGTTTGCGTCCACAACGCCGGACGTTCGCAGATGGCCGCGGCCCTGACGGCCAGGCTCTCCGGCGGCCGCGTGAACGTCCGCTCCGCTGGTTCCGAACCCGCCGGCCAGATCAACCCGGCCGTCGTCCAGGCGATGGAGGAGATCGGGCTGGACCTCTCCCAGGAGTTCCCGAAACCGCTCTCCGACGAGTTCGTACGCGCCGCCGACGTGGTGATCACGATGGGCTGTGGCGACGCCTGCCCCATCTTCCCTGGCAAGCGTTATCTCGACTGGGAACTGGACGACCCGGCGGGACAGGACCTGGCGGCCGTGCGCACAATTCGCGAGGACATCCGCGCTCGGGTCGAAGGGCTGCTCAGGGAACTCGGGGTGACGGTCGCCGCCTGAGGCTGACGCTGTTGCCATCGGCCGCACCGCTCAGGCGGCACGGGCTTCCACCTTTCCGTTTCACGCGCCCGAATTAGCCCCGCAACACCGTCGAAACAAAGCACCGATAGCCTTCTCTGGACGTGGAGAACAACCTCGCCACTTACGATTTCGGCTCCGGCTACGACGAGATGTTCGTCCGCCCCGGCGTGCCCCGCGAGCACTGCCGCTCGCTCCTCGCGGCTCTCGAATCGTTGACCGCGAGCGACATCAACGACGCCCGCCGCCGCGCGGACCTCGCCTTCCTGAACGCGGGCATCACCTTCACCGTCTATAGCGAGAGTTCCGGGATCGAGCGAATCTTCCCTTTCGATGTCATCCCCCGCCTGATCGCGCCAGCCGAGTGGGACCACATTGAACGCGGGTTGAAGCAGCGGATAGTCGCCCTCAACGCCTTCGTCCAGGATGTCTACAACGAACAGAAGATCATCACCGCTGGGCTCGTGCCCGCCGAGGCGGTCGCGACCTGCCCGAACTACGAACCGCTGATGCGCGGCTTTACGCCGCCCAATGGCGCCTGGATCCACGTCGCCGGCATCGACCTCGTGCGCGACGCGGACGGCACGATTTACGTGCTCGAAGACAACGCGCGCACCCCATCGGGCGTCTCATACATGCTCGAGAACCGCGAAACCATGATGGCGATGTTCCCCGAGCTGTTCACGCGGATTCCGGTGCGCCCGGTCTCGGACTATCCGCGCCGCCTCGCCCGCAGCCTCGCCGCCTGCGCCCCACCAGCGGCGTCTGATCGCCCGGTGGTCGCGGTGCTGACGCCAGGCATCTACAATTCGGCCTATTTCGAACATGCCTTCCTCGCCG
>JANXYE010000088.1 GCA_025350285.1 Chloroflexota bacterium | reverse complement strand
CCGCCAGGCAGATGTTCGTCTCGACCTCGCGACCCAGTTCGAGACCCAGTCCAACGACGTTGAGCCACTGGCCGGCGTCGATCCCCCAGGCCGCGATGTCGATGTCCGAACTTCGCCGGAATTGCCCGCGAGCGAGTGAGCCGTAGAGGAGCACGCGGGATGCGAAGTACTCGTCGCGCAGGCGCTCCGCCGCCGCCCGAGCGATGGTCCAGGCGTGACCTTCCAGCTCGATCCGGCGGTCTTCATCGGCCGCCGCGTCCTTCGCCATCGTCGCCCGATACTGGGCCATTTCGTCCGGGGTCACGTCAAGCGCGCTGGTAGCCATGCGGCCCATTCTAACCGAACTTGGAGGCGATGTTCCCTCGGCCGGCCCCGGTGCTCCTCGTAGTGGTCGAAAGTATCGCGGTGGATCCAGGCCCGTGCATGGGTGATCCGTGTAGGCCGGGGCGCTGCCGGCCGAAGTCCGAGCACCGCCGATTCCGGTCGCGAGATAAATACCATCTGATTAGATGCTAATACGCATTAGCTACCGAGCCAACGAAGCGGGACCGCCGGGATCCGATGGCCAGTGAGGCGCCGCAGCGCCAAGCTCGCCGCACTCTGCTAAACGGGCGAGGCCCGCTCGCAGCCAGCCGATGTGCTCTTCGTAGTGGTCGAACGTGTCGAAGCCGAGATGGCCCTCGATCGGCTCGGTCGCATAGGCCGGGTTGGTGTCGAAGTCCGAGTAGGGCCGGGTGAGGTCGGCGTCCGTCAGTTTCTTGAGCTCGGTAAGTACTTCGCCGTGGATCGCGTGGAAGCGTTGGAGCACCGATTCGAACGTCTCGGGCGCGGCGGCGTTGGCGATTGATGCGTTGATAGCGTCGATTTCGTGGGCGGCCCAGATGTCGCCCGGCACGCCCATGGCCGCCGGGCGCGACTGGCGGCGCAGGAGCGCGACGAGTGACGCCTCCCAGGCGGCGATGTGCGCAACGTGCTGCTTCACGCTCCAACCGTCCGCAAACGGGCGATCGAGGTCGGTGGCGGGGACGGCTTCGACCAGGCGCTCCAGTTTGGCGCGGGAGGAGGCGACGCGTTCGAGAAGTTCCGCGTGGTCCATGGCTAGGCCCGCGGGAGGCCGAGGCCGCGGGTGGCCACGATGTTGCGCTGGATTTCGCTCGTACCGCCCTCGATCGTGTTCGCGATCGAGCGCAGGTACTGGTACTTGAAGCGTCCAAACTTCGACGCATCGACCCCGGCCGTCTTCGTGTCGAGTTGGCCGTAGAGGCCGAGCGTCTTCATCGCCGTACGGGCGATGCGCTGGTTCAGCTCTGTGCCGTACATCTTCGCGACGCTCGCCTCGTGGCCGGGAGCGATGCCCTCCTTCGCCTGGATCGAGACGATCTTGTAGCTCATCTGGGTCGCCACGCCGGCCTCGACGAAGCGATCGACCAGTTCGTGGCGAAGCGAATCGTTGTGGGAGAGCGTGCTGATGTTGTCGTCCCTGTGTTCCTTCGCGAAGCCGATCAGATCCTCGACGTTCTGGCGCGCGCCAACGGAGGCGCCGATGCTCGATCGTTCGAAGCTCAGCGTCGTCTGCGCGAGGTACCAGCCGCGATTCTCGTCGCCAATGATGTTCTGCTTCGGCACGCGTACGTCTTCGAAGAACACCTCGTTGAACTCGTGCGAATCGGCCATGTTGATGAGAGGCCGCACGCTCAGCCCGGGCGACTTCATATCGACGATGAAGTAGGTGATGCCGCGGTGCTTGGGGGCCTCCGGGTCTGTCCGGGCGAGCAGAATCATCCACTTTGCGACGTGACCGCCAGATGTCCAGATCTTTTGGCCGTTGACGACATAATCATCGCCGTCGCGGATGGCGCGGGTCTGGAGGCTGGCGAGGTCGCTGCCGGAGCCGGGCTCGCTGTAGCCCTGGCACCAGATGGTCTCGCCGTCGAGGATCTCCGGCAGGTACTTCTGCTTCTGCTCCTCCGTGCCGTGGACGATGAGGGTTGGCCCGGCGAAACCGGTCGCGATCCCGCCCGGACGGGGGGCGCGGGCTTCGGCCATCTCCGTGTTGAAGATGAACTGCTCCATCACGCTCAGGCCCGCGCCGCCGTATGCGGTGGGCCACGCCGGTGCGATCCACTTCCGCTCAGCGAGTTTCGCTACCCACTGCTTCCACGTCTCTCCGCCGCCGCCGAAGACGCCCTCGCCGCGACCGAGGCCGCTCCCGTGGGGCGCTTCGGCGGCGATAAAGTCTCTGACGACCTGGCGGAATGTCGCTTCGTCGGGGCTGTCGTGGTAATTCATGTTCAACCTCTGTGTCTGTCTAGGGTCACATTCTAGGCCCGGACCAGCATCGAAACACCTCTTGTTCGTTCCAATTGGACGGAACCATCCTGTGTTCGTTGGCGTTAGAAGTGGTGTGAAGTCCAGAAACGCAGCGCGAATCTCCGCAATCGCCCTGGCCATTGGCACCGCGGCGGCCGTCGTTCTGGTGCTATGGACTCTGAGTGATGGCGGGGCAGCACAGGAGCCTCCACCTGAATCGACGACCCACGCCGGCTCAGTCCCGGCGGGGACGCCGGCCCTACTCCGCCTGGCGCCATCCATCGAGGAAGGCGAGGCGAAGCTGCGCTCTTCAGCCCCAGGCGCCGCCGACCTGCTCGACGCGGCGCGTGCTGCGGATGTGAAAATGTTGCTGGACCATGTCGCGTGGGAGTCGAACCGGTGCGATGAGTTCGTGTACCGCGGCACGACCGCGTGCGAGGTGTGGCACGTAGCGAGCGGCAGCGTAATCCAGTCCATGCGACCCGATGGATCCGAGGTGGACGTTCAACGAACCGACGTGGAGGCGGCACTGACCTACTTCTTGCGAGACCGCAACCCGCGGCCTCAGCTCATTGCGCGCCGGGACGACGGGGCCTACCTTCTCTCCTTTGCGATCGAACCTCGTCCCGGCCTGCTTTTCCCGGGCCGTCTTCCGGAGGGCGGAGCGCCGGTGGGCACATGGTATGTACTGACGTCGGCACAAGGCCCTGGGGCGATAGCGACGTACGGTTACGCACCCGTTGGTGGTCTTCCTCTCGACTTTGTCCGGGTCGATGAATTCCGCGGCACCCACCGCTATGAAATTCTCGGCGCGAGCGAGGAATTCCGCGCGGCTGAACAATCGGCCCACGACGCGCAGGAGAAGGCGAACCGCACTCCCTAGCGTCCTGACTTCGTTCGGCTACTTCGGGTCTCGCCACATGAGCCAGAGCTTTGGTCCGCCGTTCGGGACAACCATCTCTTCCGTCACCTTGAAGCCGTTGCGTTCGTACATCGGGACGTTCCGCTCCTTGGAACTCTCAAGGTAAGCGGGGATCCCCTCGCGATCGCACCGCTCCAGCACGGGCGCTATGAGCTGCGTGCCCACGCTCCGCCCCTGGAGCGTGGGTTCGACGCCGAGCGCCAGCAGGTAGAAATGCGGCTTGTGTGGATGCTTCTTCTCGACCGCATCAAGACCTTGAATCACCTTCGGCACCCTCCGCCAGGTGGCCACGCGGGCGAACGACGGGGTGAGCAGGAGTTGCTGGAAGAGGTTCATTTTCCACGTCCCGGGCGGGTTCCAGAAGGCCGCGCCTTCGAACGCACGGGTCGTGTAGACCTCACGGTAGCGAAGCGTGAGCTTCGTCAGCGCAAGCTCCATGAATGTGTAGATGCGGGCCGCCCGGCGCTTGTCCTGGGCCGCGAACCAGTTCGCGAATGGGTCATCGTCGAAGGCGCGGGCCATCACCGCCGCAACCTGCGGGATGTCGGCAGGGACCACTTTTCGGGTCTCGACCAGCAGCTTCGCGCGGTCGGGCGAGGCACGTGTCGTCGGTGTTTGTGTCATAGAGCGGCTCCTCACGGGATTCTGCGACAATCCTACGGTCGCGGTGCAAGACGTGGCCGGGATTCCAAGCAGGCTGGGCGCCCCTTGCCCCCAGGTGCGGGCGCACGTGGCGCGCATATTGAACGCGCTCGCTACCATACCGCCATGTCAGACATCCCCGCCTTCAACCCTCCCACGCGCATCCTTATGGGCCCTGGCCCGAGCGGCGCGAACCCGCGCGTCCTCCGCGCGATGACCGCGCCGCTGCTCGGCCACCTTGACCCCGAGTTCCTGAAGATCATGGACGAGTGCCGTTCGATGCTGCGGCGCGTGATGCGCACCGAAAACCAGGTGACGCTCGCGACCCCGGGGACCGGTACGAGCGGCATGGAAGCGGCCGTCATGAACCTCGTCCGCCCCGGCGACCGCGTCGTTTCCGGTGTCTGCGGATACTTCGGGGAGCGCATCACGCAGATGGCGGAGCGCGCCGGAGGGACAGTTACGAAGGTCACGGCGCCGTGGGGTTCGCCCGTCGATCCGGCCGCGATCGAATCTGCGGTGAAGGCCAACGGGCCGGTGCAACTCGTCACGATAGTGCATGCCGAAACCTCGACCGGCGTCCAGCAGCCGATCGAGGCGATCGCGAAAATCGCCCATGACGCCGGGGCGCTGCTCGTCGTGGACTGCGTGACCTCCCTTGGCGGCGTACCCGTCGAGCCCGACAAGTGGGGTGCGGACGCCGTTTATTCCGGCACGCAAAAGTGCCTCTCGGCGCCCCCGGGGGTATCGCCGATCACGCTCTCGGCGGCGGCCTGGGATCGGGTGAAGTCTCGCGAAACGCCGAGCAACACCTGGTACCTCGATCTCAGCCTGCTGGAGGCGTACTGGGACGAACGCCGCGCCTACCATCATACGGCGCCGATCTCGATGATTTATGCGCTCCACGAAGCCGTCGCGCTCGTGCTCGAAGAGGGCCTGGAGCAGCGCTGGGCGCGTCACGAACGGAATGGGCGCGCCCTCCAGAACGGCCTCGAAGCGATGGGCCTCGTGCTGCACGCGGATGCGGGCTTCCGGCTGCCGGTGCTGACGACCGTCCGCATCCCGGAGGGCGTCGCCGACGCGGAGGTGCGTGGCGCGCTCCTGAAGCGGCATTCGATCGAGATCGGGGGCGGTCTGGGCGATCTTCGTGCCAAGGTCTGGAGGATAGGTCTCATGGGTGAGTCATCGACGGAGGGGAACGTCCTCCTCTTCCTCTCATCGCTGGGGAAGATCCTGCGCGAGCACGGATTCAAGGCGGATCTGCGCGCGGGCCTCGCGGCGGCGACCGCCCGACTTGAACAGCCCTGAGACAGGGACCGCTGGCAATCCCCTCACGTCAGGCGCCAGGATTGCGCGCCGATAGGTCATGGCGATGACGTTGACCACGCAGGGCTGGTTCGTTCGAACGGCCGCGGTGTGCGCCGTGCTCTTTGTGCTGCTCACAGCGGTCGAGGACTCGCGCCTCGGAGCCCGCATCGACCGGCCGGTAGAGGCGCTCGCGTTCGCCGTGCTCGACGGTGCACCCAATTGGCTCATCGACGGTCTCGCCGACCTTGGCGCGCCGCTGACCACTGTTGTACTGGCGGCGTTAGTCGCCGTCGCACTCGGCGCCCGCGGTCCGGGGCGTCTCGCCATCGTCTCGTTCGGCCTCTTCGCCGCGTTGGTGTTGGGGCAGTGGGTCCTGCGGCAGTGGTTCATCGACTACCCGAGCGGTCATGTGGCGCGCCTGGTGTACGTGCTGCTCGCGGCGGCCCACCTGCTCCCGGCTCGATACAAGGCCGCGGGGATTGCGGTGGCGGTGGCTCTGGGCGTGCTGATGGCTCTCCAACGCGTGTTCACCGACACGCACACGGGCACGGATGTCGTCGGTGGCGCCCTGTTGGGCGGCGCGTTCGGCTGCGTTTTCCTCGGTCTCGCGGCATCGGAAGGGCGAAGGCGAGGGCGTTTGTGAGCGACGAAAGGAGCGTCCCGGCGCTTGTGGTCAGCTTGCCGGGCGATGTCCCGCGGTACGGGCGATCGCGGCGGAGGCTTCGGCGCGATGGCCGCCCGAATTGCGCGGCTCTCACGTATGGCAGCTAACGCACAGGACCCCCGGAAAGCTACCGTCCAGCAGTCGAGAGGACGGTCCTGACCCGATCCGACTCTGTCCGCGCGGTTGGCGCGGAGATTCGGCACGGGCCGCCCCCCAGATAAAGCTAGTCGATGTGTAAAGGGCGGCCGATTCCGACATAGACGACGCCGCTCGCCTCCACCGAGGCCCGGTCCACGGCGTTGCGTGCGTCCAGGAGGATTGGGGCGAGAGACCGCCAATCCGTGGCCGCGTAGGCGGCGTGGTAGGAATGCATGACGGCAATATTGTAACCGGATAACGGCTCTGGCGCTGGTTCGAAGCCCAGTGAACGCACCCCCTCTTCCGTGAGTAGCGGATCGTGGCCGAACACGCGGGCGCCTCGCGCCTCGAACTCGCGGCACAAGTCGCTGGCGTTCGAGTGAGCCGTGACGGCGACGTTCGGCCTGAAGGTGAGGCCCATGATGACCACGCGTTTCCGCTCCAGGCTGCCCGCGACTGAGGCCACACGCTCGACGGCGTAGGCTGGCATGGCGTCGTTCACCTCGCGCCCGCGCGCCGAGAGCGAACTCGGGCCCGCTCCCTGGATGAGAAAGCGCGGATAGACCGGGATGCAGTGACCGCCGACCCCGGTCCCGGGCGAGTGAAGATGAGCGTAGGGCTGGCTGTTGGCCGCCCGGATGACCTCCAGGAAGTCCACGCCGTGGGCGTCGGCTACCTGGGCGAGTTCGTTGGCGAGGGCGATGTTGAGATCCCGGTAGGCCCCTTCCGCCAGCTTCGAAAGTTCGGCGGTCTCCGCGTTCGCCAGTTCGAAGACATCGCCCCCGTAGACGGCCCGGTAGAACTCTGCCGCTTTCCGCCCTCCATCCGCATCGACGCCGCCGACGACCTTCGGGTACTTCGTCAAATCCTCGATAACGCGGCCCATCAACAACCGTTCGGGGCTAAACGCAACGTGAAAGTCCACCCCCACGCGCAAGCCGCCTCGTTCGAGCAGGGGCGTCAGCACTCGCCGGGTTGTCCCAATCGGGAGTGTCGTGTCGAAGATGCAGAGCGTCCCCGGCCGAAGCCCCGCGGCGACCGACGCGCATGCCGCTTCGAGATTACTGAGGTCAGCTCGGCCATCCGCATCCACATCGACCGCTACGGCGAACAGCACCGTCCCGCATCGCGCAACCGCCGCCGTCGTCTCGCTCGTTGCCTGGAGCGTCCCGGCCGCTACGACCCGCGCGAGCAGTTCGCCGAGTCCCGCTTCATCCGGTATGGGATTCTCCCCCCGATTCACCTGCGCGACGCGTGCCCCGTCGGTGTCACAGCCGAGGACCGTGTGCCCGCGGCTGGCGATTGCCGTAGCCACCGGCAGCCCGATACGCCCGATGCCGATGACGGCCACGTTCATTCGAAATCCTCCACGTTGGGCACGTTGACTGGCATGCCGGAATTTGCCGAGGCCACAAGCGCTTCGGCGACCGCCAGCGCGGCCATTCCGTCGTGCGCGGTCACCCGCGGCGGCCCGCCGCTGAGGATGGCGTCGCGGAAGGCTTCGAGTTCGGAGCGGAGCGGCTCGCGGTTCGCGATCGGGTACTGGACGACCATTCCCTCGCTCACCGAGGCGAGGGCGCCTTCGCGCGCGACCGCGTCATGGTTCTCGTAAAACGTCAGCTTCTGGCCGGCGTAGTCGGCCACGAACATGCCCTTTTCGCAGAGTACGGAGAGCGTCCGCTCCTTGGTCGGGGTCAGCCAGTTTATTTCCAGCAGACCCAGGGCGCCGCCGCGAAAACGCAGCATGCCGGCGAACAGATCCTCATTGCCGGTGGCGATGTGGCTGCGGGCCTCCGCAAAGACGCGTTCGACCTCGTCGTCGAGCAGATAACGCATGATATCGATGTCGTGAGGTCCGAGGTCATGGATCACGCCCACGTCACGGATCCGGTGGGGAAACGGTCCCACGCGCCTCGCCCGCAGTTGGAGGACGCGCCCGCCCTGCCCTGCTTCGAGACGCCGCTTCAGTTCACGGACGGCCGGATTGAAACGCTCGATGTGTCCGACCGTCAGGAGCCGGCCGGCGGCGGCCGCGGCCCGTGCGACCCGTTGGGCGGCCTGCATAGTCGCGGCGATGGGCTTCTCGACGAGCACGTGGGCTCCCGCTTCGATGACGGCGAGCGCGACCGCTTCGTGCAGGCCAGTCGGGACTACCACAGAGGCGAAGTCGAGTTTCGTCCCATGCAAGAGCTTCCTGGTGTCGGTGTAGCCTGCCGCGCCTCGTCCGGCGGTAGCCTTCGCGACCCGGGCCGCATCCAGGTCGGCCACCGCGACGAGTTCGACGCCGTCCATCTCGGCGAGTACGCGGGCGTGGTTCGCGCCCATCGAGCCGAGCCCTATGACCGCCGCGCGGAGTCTGCTCATTGCTTCGAGCGTAAACCGGTTCGCCTGAACGGGAAACGCGCGAGGCGCCCATCTCCGCCCGGCCTCAAGGACCGAACAGCGCCGCGATCACGAGGGCCGCTATGGCCCGGCCGGCCGTCGAGGAAAGATGCACCCCATCACCGGCGTCGGATGTGACGGATGATGCGTCCACGAACGTGACCCACTTCCGGCTGGCCGCCTCCTCCCGGAAGATCGCATTCACGGCCGGGATGAGCGGAGCGAGGTCTGGCCGCGTGATGTTCGGCTGTCCTACCCACATCACCGTCCGGGCGGGAGCGCGCAGTTCATCCATCATCTCGCCAACGCGTTCCCTGTACGAGTCCGGGTTCGATGCGGCATAGCCGGCGTCGTTCGCGCCGACCATGAAGACCACCACGTCCGGGGCGTAGCTGGCCATCTCCTGGGGCATGTACGTGTACCAATCGGAAAAGCCAACCCCAAGAACCGCGGAGGAGCCGCGGTTCACCAGTCCGGAGGAGATCTTGTAGTCAGCATCGCGCACGGGGGACGCGCCGAGATCCCGCATCTGCGAGAAGAACCCGATGGTCATGAAGTACGAGGTCGAATCGCCGTCCGACCAGATTCGAAGCCCGGCGGCGGAGCGCGGGCGCGTGGTGGTGGGCGCCGGGGTTGGCGTTGGTGTAGCTGTCGGGGTTGGAGTCGGCGTCCAGGTCGGGTCCGGAATCCCGTCACTCGCGACCATTACGCCGAGATTGCGTCCATGCGCCGGGCTCACGACATCCGCGTTCTCATCCAGTATCGCGCTGGCGGTGACGAAGCCGCAGGCCAGAAGCCCCAGCGATGCGAGCGTAGTGGCGGTGCCAAAGCGCAACCAGCCGGGCCTGCCGGGCAAGAAGTTGCCGCGCCACCCCGTTCTCATCGACCCGTTCCTTCGCCCCCCGACGG
>JANXYE010000039.1 GCA_025350285.1 Chloroflexota bacterium | reverse complement strand
CACGGACGATCATCGCCGTCGATATCCACGAATCGAAGCTCGCGACGGCGAAGGCGCTGGGCGCGACCCACATCGTCGACGGCTCAAGCGGCGACCCGGTGGCGAAGGTGAAAGACATCGTCCCCGGCGGCGTCGATTACTCGTTCGAGTGCATCGGCCTCAAACTTGCCGCCGAGCAGGCGTTCGAAAGCATCCGCGATGGTGGCCTGGCCACGATCGTCGGGATGATCCCCGTGGGCCAGAAGATCGAACTCGAGGGCAGCGTTTTCCTCCGCCAGAAGAAGATCCAGGGCAGCACCATGGGTTCGAACCACTTCCGCGTGCACATGCCCCAGTACATCGACCTCTACCAGCAGGGCCGCCTGAAGCTGGACGAGATGGTCTCGCGGACGGGCCGGCTGGAAGACGTGAACGAGGCGTTCCGGGCGATGAAGGCCGGCGAAGTCTCGCGCACGGTCCTGAAGTTCGACTGACGCCCTCACCCGTTCCCCCTCCCGCCTTCCCCGGAAGGATCGGAAGAGGCGGAGCGGGACGGCCGTAGGGCGGGGAGTCAGGATGTCTTCGGGTCGCGCCGCATGCACCACGTGTGCGGCCCGCCGTCGTCGATGTCCAGCTCGCTGACAACTTCGAAGCCGTGCTTCCGGTAGAACGGGAGATTCTTGGTCTTCATCGTTTCGAGGTAGCAGGGCAGTCCCTCCAGGTCGGCGCGCTGGAGGATGGGCTGGACGAGGTCGCCGCCGACGCCCTGGCCCTGGCGCGCGGGTTCGACGCCGAGGACCAGGAGATACCAGTGCGGGCGGTTCTTCATGTTGGACTCGTGCTGTTCGTTCATGGCGCCCATGAGGGTGCCAAAGCGGCCCATCGTTTCGTCACCCATGAGGGGCACGGCTTCGAGAAAGCCGGCGGCTCCCATCATGTCGTCCGTGAGGTCGTGCTTGCCCGGCGGCATCCAGATGGCGGCCCCATCGGGCTTGCCGAATGTTGTCCAGGCGCTGTGTTCGTTCAGGCCGAGACGGGCTGCCACGTGAAAGAAGGCAGGGTTCGCTACCGCCCGGTGGGCCTCGTCTGGCATGAGCCAGGTGATCATGGGGTCGTCCCAGAAGGCGCGGCTGAGGACGTTGCCGGCCTCTTCTGCCTGCGCGCGGGCGAGTGCGGTAGAACGAACTTCGATGCCTGCCATGGATTGCCCCCGGATGCCGAATGGGCGGCATTCTACACGCCCGTCAAGCGCCGCCGCGACTGGCGCGTTCGAAGATATTCCATTCGCGCAGGAGCCGTCCGGCGGCTGTCGCGCTTCCCCGAGGCGTGGCCAGCAAGGCGAGCAGGTCCGCCGGGGGAGTAGAGGTCGAGCGCAAGCTCAGTGGAATGGATGGTGTGGCAGCGGATGCCCGCCGCCGCGGTGGCCGCCCGGTGCTTCTGGAAGCTCCCTCGCGAACGTGCAGAGGGCGAGTTCGCGGCGTTCTTCCGTCGTGAGGAAGCCGGCGAGGCGGCCCTTGGCGCGGGCCAGCTGGTTGACGGGGATGAGCGCGGGCCGAAGATCCAGGGCAGCGCGATGGGTTCGAACCACTTCCGCGTGCACATGCCCCAGTACATCGACCTCTACCAGCAGGGCCGCCTGAAGCTGGACGGGATGGTCTCACGGACGGGCCGGCTGGAAGACGTGAACGAGGCGTTCCGGGCGATGAAGGCCGGCGAAGTCTCGCGCACGGTCCTGAAGTTCGACTGATCGCTTGAGTCCGCAGGAGCCGCGCCCCTCAGTGGGCGCTGAGGTCTCCTGTGCCGCTGCCCGGCGCTCCGAAACCGCTCACCGCTACGCCCCGGGGCCACTGAGGAGCGCTCACGCCCGGCAACGGTCGCGGGGTTCGCGATCGGGTGAGTCGGCAGGAGCCGCGCCCCTCAGTGGGCGCTGAGGTCTCCTGTGCCGCTGCCCGGCGCTCGAAACCGCTCTCCGCTACGCCCCAGGGTCCACTGAGGGACCCGCGCTCCTATGAGGCGCGGCTGCGTGCGCCGCGGCGTGACCGCGTCCTCACGGACGCGGTTCGTTGGCGGCGTATTGGCCCAGGCCGGCGTCACCGATGTTGACCAGCAACGAAGGGATGGGCTGGCCGAACGCGGCTTCGGTGCGCTCGCGGGGCGACCGGTGGACCGTCACCGTCTGGCGGCGCGGGTCCACCAGCCACACCTCGCGCACGCCGCGCCGGAGGTATGTCCGCAGCTTGGTCCCGCGGTCGAAGGCCTCCGTCGAACGCGACAGGACCTCGACGACGATGTCCGGGACGCCTTCGATGCCCCGGTCGCTCAGGATGCCCTCTCGGCCCGGCGCGACGTAAACAACGTCCGGGAGGAAGCCGAGCCGTTCCTCCATGGCCACACCGAGCGGCGCGACGCCCGCGTAGCCACCGGTCCGGCGTGCCTCCGCGCGCAGGTGGGTGGCGATGTCGAGGGTGATATCCTGGTGGCGGCGGGATGGTGGGGCCATGAGGCAGAGCACGCCTTCGAAGAGCTCGTACTGGTTCCCATCGTCGGGCAGCGTGAACCAATCATCGACGGTAAGACCGTGATCAACGCGGGTCATGATTGGCGCCGGGCGGCGGATGGCCATGCCGGTATCGTACACCGGCCGTCACTCCGTTGACTGGGTGGAGTCCGCGGGAGCCGCGCCCCTCAGTGGGCGCTGAGGTCTCCCGTGCCGATGCCCGGCGCGCGAACTCATGACGTTGTGCTCTCACGGTAACCTCTCCCCAGGGCATGTCCACCTCCTCACCGAGGAGGCTATCTGCCCGTTGAGCTGTTACCCATGTCTCCGATCACCTGTTACCTATGTCTCCGGTCTGTACAGAAGTCGGAAGAGGGGCCGGGGGGTGAACGCCTATCGGGAACCTTGGCGATGAAGTCGGGTTCCGGCCGCCCGGCGGCGGGCTCACTGGAGACTGAACGGCTCCGTATCCGTCGCGGCCAGGATTGGCGACGCGAAGCAAAAGACACTTCC
>JANXYE010000006.1 GCA_025350285.1 Chloroflexota bacterium | reverse complement strand
CCGGCCCGATGTAGCAGAGGTCTTCCAACGCATCCGCGATGACGGCCACACGGTCTACCTCTGGAGCGGCTACGGCCCCCGCTGGGAAGTCGTGCGCCGCTTCAACCTGCACGACCACATCACCGACTGCCACTGGAAGCCGCTCCACGACCACCACGAGCGGCTGACCGAACTCGGCGTGCCCTTCGCGCCCGATTACGTCGTCGACGACCACCCGGACATCGTGAAGGCGTTCCCCGGCACGCTCGTGTTCCCCGCCGGCAAGCCGTTCACCGAGGACCGTGAGATGTGGCGCGCTTACGAAGAGTTTAGCCTGTTCGTCACCACCCGGGCGGCCGGCGCTTCGGACGGCTGAGCGTCGCTTCGGGTCTTCTCCTCGGGAGTAGCCCTCCGTAGCCGTCCCAAGGCCGTTCGCGACTTCGCCCGCCGTACTGTAGCTTCAAAGCCACTTCAACCCGGAGTTCGCCATGTCGAAGCAGGCTATTCGCCCCCAGGGAATCCTCAACGCTCCCGGCTATTCGCACGCCGTGCTCAAGTCCGGCACGCCCGTCTTCATCTCCGGGCAGGTGGCTCAGGAGGAATCCGGCGCAATCGTCGGCGAGGGCGACATCGCTGCGCAGGTAGCCCAGGTCTTCCGCAACCTTCGCACCGTCGTGAACGCCTGCGGCGGCTCGATGGACGACATCGTCAAGATCAACGTCTACACAACGGACCTTTCGTACCGGCCGGCGATTGGCGCCGCACGCCTCAAGACGTTCCGCGCTGGCTTTATGCCGGCAAGTACGTTCGTCGTCGTCTCATCACTCGCCGACCCGCGTTTGCTCGTCGAAATCGAAGCCGTTGCGATGATCGACTAGCCTGGCCCGAACTTTTCGTCCCGCCTGCCCCACGCCGCGCGTTCATGTAGGATGCGGAGTTACGTAACATCCCCTTCCCGGAGCTCCGCATGGACCCCGACCGCATCCTCCGCGTCGATATGACCACCGGCGCCATCTTCACCGAGACGGCCCCGGCGAAGTACCGTTTTCTCGGCGGCCGCGCCCTCGGCGCCCAGATGCTGCTCGACGAAACCGATGCTCGCGTCCATCCGCTCGCGAAGGAAGCGAAGCTCTTCGTCACGGTTGGCCTGCTCGGCGGGACGGCGGTCACCACCAGCGGCCGCACGAGCTTCGTCTTTAAGAGTCCCCTCACAGGCGGTACCAAGGAGGCGAACGTCGGCGGGCAACTTGGCCACCGCCTCGCTCGCCTGGGCTACAAGGCGCTCGTCGTCTCCGGCTCGAGCCTCAACGGCTGGCGGCGGCTCGATATCGACTCCGAAGGCGCGCGCCTCGGAGACGCCGCGGATCTCGCGGGCAAGTCGAACTACGTTCTCCACAACGAACTCGTGGGCGAAGCGCTGAGGACACGGGCCGCCGCCACCATTGGCCCGGCCGGCGAGCACCGCCTCGGCGCCGCCACCATCGCGGTAACCGATCCCGAGGGCCGCCCTACTCGCCACGCCGCCCGCGGCGGTCCCGGCGCCGTGATGGGCGCGAAGGGCCTCAAGGCGATCATCGTCGATGACTCGGGCGCGCCGGCGGTCATTACCGGCGACCGCAAGGACGCCTTTCGCGCCGAGAGCGTGAAGTTCTCGAAAGTCGTCCTCGAAGACCCACGCACCCACAACCTGAGCAAGACGGGCACCGCCGGCGTGGTGAAGTTCGTCAACCGCCAGAACATCCAATCGATGCCCACCCGCAACCACCGCCTCGGTACGTGGGAAGGCGCCGACGGAATCAGCGGCCAAATGATCGCCGAACTCGGGGAGGCCCGCGGCGGCAAGATGCTCCCCTGCATGGCCGGCTGCATCATCAAGTGCGCCATCCTCTTCAACGACGCCGAAGGCAACCACGTGACAACGGCCTTCGAATTCGAATCCATCGCCCTGCTTGGATCGAACCTCGAGATCGGCCCGGCCGACCTCGTGGCCGAATTGGACCGCCTCTGCGACGACATCGGCCTCGACACGATCGAGATCGGCAACGCCGTCGGGGTGGCGATGGAAGCTGGTGTCATCCCCTGGGGCGATTGGGAAGGCACGAAGGGCCTGCTCGAAGAGATCCGCGCGGGCACCCCGCTCGGCCGCATCGTCGGCAACGGCACGGTCCACGTCGCGAAGACGTTCGGCATCGACCGTGTCCCCGCGGTGAAGGGCCAGGGCCTCCCCGCGTGGGAGCCGCGCACCCTCAAGGGCATGGGCGTCACCTACAGCACGAGCCCGCAGGGCGCCGACCACACGGCCGGCATGGTCACCGCCCGCGGCGCGACCACTGATACGCTCATCAAGCAGAGCCGCCACGAACAGCTCGTCATGATGGCGATCGACTCGGTCGGCGTCTGCCAGTTTACGAACGCGCTCCCCAGCGACATGGCGACCTTCGTCAGTAACCGCTTCGACGTCGATTGGGACGATGCGGCCGTCCTCAAGATGGCCCGCCAGGGCATCGACGCGGAGCGCGAATTCAACCGCCGCGCCGGCTTCGACCGCGACGACGACAGACTCCCCTCCTGGTTCTACGACGAGGCGCTCCCGCTCCCCGACGGCCCCAGCGTCTTCGATATCGCCCCCGAGGACCTGGACCGCGTCTGGAACGACGGGTAGCCGGCTTTCGAACAATCTGCTCGCCCTGCCGTCCAATCGGCGCTGGGCTCGAACCATGGCCCACGCTCGCCCCCACGCTCAAACCGTCAGCGGGCGTTAGGCCGATGTTCATGGCCGCCGCTTCCTGCGATAGTGTCCCGTAGCGCATCACGCGCTGGAGGCACCTCCCATGGCAGACCACACCTACAAAGTCATCGAACTCGTCGGCACCTCGCACGACGGCCTGGAAGACGCGATTGAGGGCGCTATCGCCCGCGCCGCCGAGACGATCAGTAACCTGGACTGGTTCACCGTGAAAGAGATTCGCGGGACCATCCAGGATGGCAAGCCCGGCTGGTACCAGGTGACCATGAACGTTGGCTTCCGTGTGCTCAGCGCCGCCGACCTCCACAAAGAGGGATAGGCAGAAAACTTGGGAGGCGGTTCAGAGGCCAAGCTGCTCGCGCAGCGCCGCATCGACGCGTCGCATTTCCTCTGCGCTGATGACGCCGGCCCGGTTGATCAGCCGTGCTTTGTCCGCGGTCATGATCGCGCCTTAACTGGCTGCCTGTTCAACGTCAGCATCGCCTCTCCCGGATAGAGCCGGGCGGTGCTTCGGGTGAGCGGCACGACCTGTACCCTGTTCAGCACCTGGTTTGCGGCATCCACCGAGACGATGACGCACGGCCGTTCGCCACGAATTTCGCCATCGATTCCGGGCCGTTCGCGAAGCCACCAAACGTCACCACGGTTCATCGGTTACCTCGGACCCGAACTGATCACTCCATTCTCGCCAGGAACTGGCATCGTCCCGGTCCTCCGCAAGTTGGCGATACCCATCTTCCAGCGAAGCCCAGGTAACGTGCGGACGCACGAGGCCTTCGATGAACTGGCTTATGTTTCCCCGCCCGACCACACGCTGGAGTCCGTCGTAAACATCGGGCGAGATCGTGATTGTCAGCTTCTTCTGCATCTGGCGCCTCCGACACGTGTAGCATACGTATCCGCATGGACCTCAATCATCTCCACCTCCACGTCGCCGACATCGAACGTTCGCGCGACTGGTACGGCCGCTACTTTGGCTTCCGCGAGAAATGGCGCGATGCTCACATCCTCTTCCTCGAGAACGACGCTGGCTTCGACCTCGCGCTCGTGCAGGCTGAGACTCTCGACCCGCTTCCGGCGTGGTTCCACTTCGGTTTCCGCCTCGCCGATAAGCCGGCCGTAGAGGCGAAGTACCGTCAGATGCCAATCGAGCGCATTGCCGAGCCGATCGAGGACGAAGGCGACGGCAAACTTATCAGCTTTCGCGTGAACGACCCGGACGGCTATCTCATCGAGGTCTACTGGGAGTAGCGGACCCGGCGCAGCGCAACGACTACAGCGCCTTCAACACGCCGATGAGCAGTAGCGCCGCGCCAACGATGTTCACGGGTCCGCTCGCCGCCTGGAGCATAAACCCCGGCGACTTCGCCTTGAAAGGGTCGTCCACACTCTGAAGCCAGTTCGTGGTCCCGCCGGCTAAACCGAGGGCGCACGCAACCGCGAGCAGGTAGGCGGCCGTCGTCTCGAGGCCACTGGGGAGCGCCGAAAACCCGGCCGCCACCGCGAGCCCGAGCAGCACCGCGCCCTGGATGAGCGCCTCCAGGTGGACGTTCGTCAGAAGCCGGGGCGCCGCCGGCCCCTTCATCCGCGCCTGGGCCATCGGGATGCCGAGCAGCAGCCCGCACGTCAGGCTGAGCATCCCCGCGACGATTAGGACTTTGACACTCGTTTCCATGCGCTTCCCCCTACAGCGCAGCTATCTGCGCACGCACCGGGACGGTAGACGTGGTTGGCTCGGAACACAACTCGCGCCACCAGAGCCGCTACCCGGCAAGAAACGCCGTCAGCGCTTTCGCGGCGTCCGGCTCCATCAGGCTCGGCGCGTGCCCAACGCTCGCGACCTCCGCCAATCTGCACCCCGGCAGGCTTTCGACCATCTTGTGCGCCGTCTCCGGGCTCAAGACATCGCTGTTCCCCCCGCGCAGCACAAGCACCGGGCACGAGATCGCCTTGAACGCGTCCCAGGGCGCCACCGCCGGCTGCGTAGGATTCGGCTTCCGCACCGCCGGGTCCATCTTCCACATGTAGACGCCAGTGTCGCTCTTCCGCACATGCCAGCGGGCGTATTCCAGCACCTCGTCGTCCGAGCGCTTGCCGAGTACCTGCGCGTTCTCTTCCCGGTAGTACTTCGTCACGGCCTTCAGGTCGGTGAACGCCTCGCGAGCGGTCGTCAGCATCGTCATGATCCGCGCCAGCCCGGCCGGGTCGATCTCCGGTCCGATGTCGTTGATCACCACGCGCGAGACGTTCTCCGCATGGCTCGCCGCGTACTGCATGGCGATGAGGCCGCCCATCGACGTACCCACAAGCGCCATCCGGTCCAGTCCGAGGGCCGCCCGGACGGCCTCAAGGTCGGCAGCGTAGTTATCGAAATGGTAGCCGTCAGGCGGCCCCCAGGCCGACTCCCCCCTTCCCCGCACGTCCAGGCAGTAGACGTGATGGGTATCGGAAAGCTTCGCCGCAATCGGGTCGAATACGTGCGCCTGCTGGGTCAGCCCGTGGATCATCATCACCACGGGCGAGCCCGGCATGCCGCGCGCGATGAGGTGGTGCCGAAGGCCGTTTGCCTCGACGAAAACGTCTCGAACCCCGGTGCTGGTTGTCATGGCATGCCCCTTCTGGAAGGTGGGCGGCATTGTACCCACAAACCGCCCTTTCCGTTCAGTGCCCCATCTTCGCGCGCTTGTCCATCGTCGAGCGTCTCGCGTCTACAACGGTCTGCGTCCGGCGAACCCGTCCTCCAGGCTGTGCCAATACGCGAGTTCTGGCTCCCCGAGCAGGTAGCACAGGTACACCGCCTCCCCGTCACGCGACGAGTAGAAGTCGATCAGGCCCCGGTCGGCGTCCTTGATCTCGATACCGAGGGCTTCGAGTTCCGCTGACCCGTTCTCGAGCGTCTTCCACGGCGCCTCCGAAGAATCCTCTCCCTCGTCCGCGGCCCAGGGGTTCGCCAGCAGCTGGCCATCGCCTGAGGCGCCGCGGATGTCCATGAGCTGCGTGGCCCGCATCGTGCGCAGTTCGAGAGACGCCTGCCGCACCCGCTCCACGATTTCGATAACAGCCGGCAGGATGGCCCTCGCCTCTTCGACCGTGTAGAACCGCACGCGCTCCCCCTTCCCGCGTCAGACGAAGAGGTGCAGGGGCATCTGCACCGGGTGTACGGAAGCGCCTGCCTCGAGTTGCCGGAGGTCTGTAAGTTCCTCGTGGACCCCGGGACCGATGATTACGTTCCGGCCGATACGCAGCCCCGCCGGAATGATCACGCGCTTCCCGATAATCGAAATCCCCGAGTTCACGATGTCGGGCCGCTCGTGGTTCGCGATAGAGTTTTCGCCCTCCCCCACGACGGCGTTCGTCCCCACCTCAACTTCCTTATCGATGATCGCGCGGTCCACGATCGCCCCGGCTCGGATGGTGCAGCGGTGGTGGATGATGGAGTCCCGCACGATCGCCCCCGGTTCGACGATCACGCCAGGAGAGATCACCGACCGCAGGACCATCCCTTCGATGCGCGATCCCGGCGAAAGCAGCGAATTCTGGACCACGGCCCGGGCTCCCACATGGGCCGGCGAGAGGATGGACCCGGCTGTCCTCAGGCGCAGGTCTGGTTCATCGAGTTGGAGCGGCCGCTGCGCCGAGATCATGTCCATGTTCGATTCCCAATACGATTCGACGGTCCCGACGTCCCGCCAGTAGCCCATGTACTGGTAGCCGAACACGCGCCGCGTTTCGTAGATGCGCGGGATGATGTTCTTGCCGAAGTCGTGCGCGCTCCCCTCCGCCTCCGCGTCCGCCTGCAGCGCCTCGACCAGCACATCTTTGTTGAAGACGTAGATGCCCATCGAAACCCACGGTGAGCGCGGCTGCGTCGGCTTCTCCTGGAAGTCCGTAATCCGTCCGGTCGCATCCATATCGAGCACGCCGAAGCGGTGCGCTTCTTCCCGCGGCACCGAATAGACGGCGACCGTCGCGTCCGCCCCCTGCGCCCGGTGGTAGGCGATCATGTTCCGGTACGAGGTCAGGTAGATGTGGTCCCCGGCGAGGATCAGGACTTCTCGGGCGCGGGACTCTTCAATCATGTAGAGGTTCTGGTAGACCGCGTCGGCGGTGCCCTGGTACCAGTCGGCGTCCGCCCGGCCCAGATACGGCTGCAGGATCTGCACGCCACCATCAACGTCGTCGAGCCCCCACGCCCTCCCCGCCCCGATGTGGTTGACGAGCGACCGCGGCCGGTACTGCGTGAGCACGGCCACCTGCGTAAGGCCGCTGTTCGCCGCGTTGCTCAACGCAAAATCGATGATCCGGTACTGTCCGCCAAACACCACCGCCGGCTTCGCCCGCTGCTCTGAAAGGACGGAGAGCCGGTCGCCCTGGCCGCCCGCGAGGATCATCGTGAGCACGTCTTGCATCGCTGCCTCCGTTCGGTGGTCGCGGGCCGCATTGTACGCACCTCCCGCGCACGGGGCATCAATAGAGACGAGAGACGGTAGGCGAGAGGGGGAGGAGGGCGGCGGCTCCGAGTGCGCAGGTGCCCCCGCCGCCCGGCCCTCCTATACTCGAATCTCAGGAGGCGCTCGTGCGACGTTGCCGGATCGGCCTCGCCCAGATCAACTCAACCGTCGGCGACCTCAGCGGGAACGTGGCCCTTATCCGTGCCCAGATCAACGCCGCGCGGGAAGCTGGCTGCACGATCGTCGCCTTCCCCGAACTCGCCGTGACCGGCTACCCGCCAGAAGACCTCCTGCTGCGCCGCGCCTTCTGCGTGGCCTCCCGAGGGGCTATCGACGGCCTCGTGGAGGCGACCGGCGGGTTGACCGCGATCGTCGGCTTCGTCGATTGGTTCGAAGGCGACGCGCGCAACGGCGCGGCCATCCTCGTCGATGGACGCTGGGCGGATACCTACCACAAGCATCGCCTGCCCAACTACGGCGTCTTCGATGAAGAACGCTACTTCGCGCCCGGGTCACGCGTCCCTGTCTACCGCTCCGGTGAGATCATCTTCGGCGTGAGCATCTGCGAAGACATCTGGTACCCCGGCGCCCCACTCGACGCCCTCGCCCTCGGCGGCGCCGAACTGGTCATCAACATCAACGCCTCGCCGTACCACCGTGGCCGCATCCACGATCGGCTGCGCATGCTGGCGACTCGCGCCGCCGACAACCTCGTGGCCCTTGCTTACGTCAACGCCGTCGGTGGCCAGGACGAGCTCGTGTTCGACGGCGGCTCGCTCGTCTTCGATGCAAGCGGCGGTCTCCTTGCCCGCGCCCAGCAGTTCGAAGAACAGCTTCTCGTCTGTGACGTGGATCTCGACCAGGTGGCGCAGCGCCGACTCCACGACCCCCGCCGCCGCGTCGAACTGCGCGATCGAGACGGCTTCCTCGGCGTCGAGTACGTGGACGCCGGCGAGGTTCCTTTGGGCGCCGTTTCGGGACCCCCCCTTGAACCCGTTGCCCCGCTGCTCGATCCGATGGCCGAAGTCTGGCGGGCGCTGGTAGTCGGGACTCGCGACTACATGGCCAAGACCGGATTCCGCCAGGCCGTGATCGGCCTCTCCGGGGGCATCGATTCCAGCATCGTCGCGGCTATCGCCGTGGAAGCGCTGGGCAAGAAGAACGTCGTTGGGGTCTCTATGCCCAGCCGCTACTCCAGTCAGCACAGTCGAGATGACGCCCGGGACCTGGCCGCGAGGCTTGGTATCCGATACCTCACGGTCGGTATTGAACCCGCCCACCAGGCGATGCTCGAAATGCTCGCCGATGCGTTCGAAGGCACGGACGACGGCACCGCCGAGGAGAACCTTCAGTCCCGCCAGCGCGGCAACGTCCTCATGACGCTCTCGAACAAGTTCGACTGGATCGTCCTGACGACGGGCAACAAGAGCGAGATGGCCACCGGCTACGCGACGCTTTACGGCGACATGGCCGGCGGCTATGCCGTCATCAAGGACGTTCCGAAAACGCTCGTTTACGACCTCGGCCGCTGGCGAAACGCTCAGCCCGATGGCCCGGTTATCCCCCAATCGGTCCTCGCGAAGCCACCCAGCGCCGAACTCAAGCCCGGCCAGGTGGACCAGGACTCGCTCCCGCCGTACGAACTGCTGGACCCTATTCTCGAAGCCTATGTCGAAGACGACCGCACCTTCGACGAAATCGTGGCGATGGGCTACGACCCCGCCACGGTCCGGCGAATCATCACGCTGGTCGATCGAAACGAATATAAGCGCCGCCAGGCGGCTCCCGGCATCAAGATCAGCCCACGTGCTTTCGGCCGCGATCGGCGTTTCCCGCTGGCCAGCAAATGGCGTGGCGCCTGAGTCGCGGCGCCGGGTCGCGTTCTACGAACACCACGGTCGTTGTGCCGTTCCGTCGGCGCTGGGGCCGAACGAGGCCGGGCGATGCCTACCGCACCTCGGCCAACACGCCGGCCAGGTCACCCTCCAACGCTTTCGTCACATCGAGCCGAAGGCCGGGGAACACGTCGCTCTCGATAATCCCGTCGGCATCGGGTTCGCGGCGTTCGAAGCGCCCGTTCCGCAGCTGGAACCAGTCGATGGCGTAGTCCTGCACGCGCCAGACAATGTATTCGCGGACGCCGTTTCGTTCGTAGGCGTCTTTCTTCTCGCGGAGGTCCCGTGAACCGGAAGAGTTGGCCACTTCGACCACGAGGTCCGGGGCGCCGCCGATGTATCCGTCTGCCGTGATGAGTTTCCGATCCTGGCGGAAGAGCAGGGCGTCCGGTTCGGGCTGATTCCGACCGTCGAGGAACACCGACGCCGACACCCCTCCCGCGACGTCGTCGTGACGGGATCGATAAACGCCAACCCAGGTGATCATGAACGTCTGAGGGTCGGCGTGATCCTTCCAACTAATCGGCATGGGCATGAAGCAAACCACTCCTTCTATCAGCTCCACGTGATGCAGGTCCGGGCGCAGCAGGTACCGGCGATGGAACTCCTCGCGGTCCATGCGGTCGCCTTCTGCCAGTGTCGGGACTGCGGTTTGAGTGGCGCTCATGCCGTTCCTCCACGCTCCCCTGAAGTATACCGCCTCAGGGTGGCCGAACCGAGCCGGGCGACCGCTACCGCACCTCGGCCAACACGCCGGCCAGGTCACCTTCCAACGCTTTCGTCACATTGA
>JANXYE010000001.1 GCA_025350285.1 Chloroflexota bacterium | reverse complement strand
CTCAGAAACGGCGCCAGCCGGAGTTCCGAGTCTCCGTAGGAGGCCGCTGTGTCGATGTGGTTCAGCCCCGCGGCCATGACGGTCTCAAGGACAGCATCGGCCTTCTCTTGACTCATTCGCGCAAGCGCCGCGGCGCCGAAGATCGTTCGGGTGGACTCATGGCCAGTGCGGCCGAATTGCATCTTCTCGATCATGACCGTCCCTCGCGGCGAGCGCGCCGTGCTGAAGAATACCGCGTGCGGTCCATTCCGGCCCGCCTTTAGGCGTTTCGCGCCCGACGGCCGAAATCTACCATTCCTCCGAACAACGGACGGACGGCGCGACTGGCAGCGGCGGCGGACCCTCCGCCAGGTCAAAGCAGAAGATGTCCGCGGTCACGGAGCTATCAGCCTGTCAGGCGCCGAGCGGCAGGCCTCACCACCACGACCACCATCTTGGCACCCGCTCTTGGCTGGCTGGCCCAGTGTTGGCCGCGTTGTTTGGTCATAGGGGTGGCCCCCAGGAGGCACCACTGCGAACGCACTCAGTCCACGATCGCCGCATTTACCAGGGTCTGGAGTTCGCGCCGGATCGGGTATGTCCTGGAGGGGAGGAGCTGCGTCATGAAGATGACGATCAGCTCCTCGCGCGGGTCGATCCAGAAGGCGGTGCTGGCAGCGCCGCCCCAGGCGAACTGGCCTGGCGAGCCGCTGATCTGGGCGAGTCGCTGGTCCAGTAGCACCGAGAAGCCCAGGCCAAACCCCGGCGCCGCTCGTCGCTCCTTCGCTGAACAGGCCCGGAGGTGCGAGTGCGGCGAGATCCTGTCCGCCGAGGTAGCGCTTATCAATAAGCGCGTCGATGCGTTTCCCCATTGCATGCCGGTCTGGGGCGTCTGGGGCGTCTGGGCGGAGGACGCCTTGCGGTTCAGTTCAGCGAAGAACTCTCGTAAGGCGCGCAACCTCGCGCACGACCCGCGGGCTGTCATGACGACGGACGATCCCCTCGATCCGGTGGTTCTCGACGGCCTGGTTCGACTCGTTTCCGAGCACGAGAAAATCGTCCAGTTCGCGGCATGGGTCGATGAGAAATACCAGACGAAATACGGCGTGGAGTTCTTCGACACCGCGTCCAATGGCTGCTTTCGGCTGTCTCCCACATGGGCTTTTGCGTTACGCGAAGGTGATTTCACTGGATCGCCGCTTAGCCACTGACCGAGCGAGGCGAGGCGCGCCTGACCTTCCTCTCGGGACGGACGCACACGAACCGCGCATTGTGGAGCTGTCCGGACCGGCTTGTTAGAACGGCAGCCCGCGTAGACCTGAGCTCCCAATAGCGCTGAGACCTCATCGCTGTGCCAGAACCCAATCGCAGAAACCACACCGGGCGCTGTCATGGCGTGGCAGTCTCTCCCCGTGATCGCCAAAGCCGTCGCAGTGGCGCGGGCGGGGAGTTCTAGCTAGATTGGGCTCGTCGTCCATCATAGGTCGGAGGAGACCGTGCCAACGCAGCCTGCCCGAGGGCGTCCTTCTCCCGATGCTCCCGTCACGCCCGAAATGGAACAGGTAGTCAGCGTTACCGCCGCGAGCTTAGCGGCTCAGTTCGTCATCGAGAGCATTCGCGGATTTGGCCCTCAGAAGTTCAAGGAGCTATTCACCGAGAGAAGGCCAACAAGGCCTCCGCGACGAAGGCGATCAAGGCGTCCACGCAGGAGGCCGTGGGCGAGGTCGAGGACGAACCCGCGTCCCAGGGCTAACCAGCCGACACGCGCCGCACCTGCGCCCACAGCGAACAATGTCGGAGATGCACTCCGCGATGCGCACGACCCCAAGCTCCGTGGCCGACTCTGAGGCGCCGATGAAAGCATTCAACGAAATGGTTGTCGTCGATGTCGCAGGCTCCGCTGCGGGAGCATACGCAGGGAAGCTTTTCTCCGACCTGGGCGCGCGTGTCGTGAAGGTAGAACCACCCGCCGGCGACGCCACGAGGTGGACAGGGCCGCTTGGCAGACGGGGAATGAGCACCACGTTCGAGTACCTCAACACCGGCAAATCAAGCCTGGCTCTCGATCTGCGCAGCCGGTCAGGTCAGGCGATCTTCCGGCGCCTGTGCCTGGCCGCCGACGTGATAGTTGAGAGCTTCTCTCCAGGTCCAGCTACGCCACTTGCTGATGAGCTCACGTGGCACGACCAGGCCGTCAGAGTCCGCATCTCGCCGTTTGGGCTGAACGGCCCCAATGCCAGATGGAAATCCACTCCTTTCACCGATTTCGCGGTTGCGGGGCACATGTACCTCACGGGGGAACCCGACCGCGAACCATTGCAGGGCGCTCCGATGCAGAGCCTGTATGCGGCAGGCACCCACGGCTTCATCGGTGCGCTCGCCGCACTCTATGCACGACCAAGTCTTGGTCTCGGGCAAGACATCGATGTCTCTCACTTCGAAGTCATGGCCAGTCTCCACCAATGGACCACCGTTCGCTACACCCACGGCGGGATCATCCAGCGCCGCGTGGGCAACCGCTACGGCTCCCTCCATCCGAGCACCATCTACCGCTGCAGCGACGGCTACGTGGCGTTCGCGCCGGTCGGCAACGAGCCGCTCGGCCGCTTCCTCGCGGTCATCGGGATGGACGAACTGCTGCTCGAACCCCGCTTCTCCACGGGCGCGGAGCGCTTCGCCAGTGCAGATGCGTTCGACGCAATCCTCGAACCGTGGATGCTCGACCACACGGTGAACGAGGTTGTCGAACTGGCACAGGCCGTGCGGGCCCCGGTCGCCCCGGTCAACACCATCCCGGGATTGCTGGCGGACGCCCATCTCAAGGAGCGCGCATTCTGGGTGCTCCCCGAAGGCGCGGACGAGAGTGTCCTCCAACCTGGACCGCCGTTCCGCATGTCCGGGCACGAGTGGCGCCTCCGGCCAGCCCCCGAAGTCGGCCAAGGCTCCGCTCCCTGGGTCGAGGTCCTTGATCCCGGGGCACACCTCCGCCAAGCCGCGATCGTGAGGGCTGACCCCAGTTGACTGAGTTCGCTGGCGGCGCTCTTACTGGCGTCACCGTCCTCGACCTCACCCGCGTTTGGGCTGGCCCGCTCGCTACGCGCATCCTCGGAGACTTGGGCGCGGACGTCATCAAAATCGAAGCGATCTGGTCTCGCGGCCCGCAAGCGGTGCCGGAGGCAGACGTGCGCGTTTCAGGCCGTTACCCGGGGAATCTCGCCGGGACGCGGCCATGGAACCGCGAGGGCATGTTCAACAAGCTCAACCGCAACAAGCGGTCGCTCACCCTGCAGCTCGATACCCCGGAAGGGAAGGCGCTGTTCGAACGACTCGTGGTCGAGGCTGACGTGGTCATCGAGAACTACACGCCGCGCGTGATGCCCCAACTCGGCCTTGGCTATGAACGCCTGCGCGAGCTCAACCCCGCCATCGTCTACCTCGCGATGCCCGGCTACGGGTGGACGGGGCCATCGCGCGATTTCGCCGCCCTCGGCACCACCCTGGAACCGGAAGCCGGCCTATCGAGCCTGATGGGCTACCGCGACACCGGCCCGTACAAGTCCGGCGTCGCCTGGGCAGACCCGGTAGCGGCCATGCACGGGGCGGCCGCCGTGCTCATCGGCATAATCGACAGAGAGGCCCACCCGCAACGCCTCGGCCAGGCGATCGAACTCGCCCAACTGGAAGGCATGATCTGCTTCATCGGTCCGCGGGTGATGGACGTTCAGCTCCACGCACCTGCTCGTGAAGGCCCTGGCAATCGTCACCCGTACTACGCGCCGCAGGGCTGCTATCCGTGCGCCGGGGACGATCGCTGGCTCGCGATCACGGTCACCAGTGATGCGGAGTGGGTGGCACTCTGTCGTCTGGCGGGGTTCGACCAGTGGCTGGCGTACCTCACCCTGGACCAACGCCTCACCCGGCACGACGAAATCGACGCGATTGTGGCCACCTGGACGGTCACCCAACTCCGCGATGACATCGAAATTCTCTTGCAGGACCACGGAGTCGCAGCCTGTTCTGTAAACGACGCGCGGGACATCGTCGAGAACGCTCACCTGGTGTCACGCCACTTCTTTGCAGAGATCGAGCATCCTGAAGCTGGACGTCATCGCTTTCCCGGACTCCCGATTCAGATTAGCGCGACGCCTGCCGCCTATAGGAGGCCCGCGCCGGGCCTTGGCGAACACAATCGCGAAATCCTCGTTGGTCTGCTCGGGCTAACGGACGACGACCTCGCTCGCCTTACAGAAACGAAAGTCATCGCTGAGGCACCGCCTAACTGAACTCGATGCGAACCAGAAGGCGCGCGTCGTCAACGCCTACGGTCAGTGCATCCGCGACCTTCAGGACAGCCGGTCAGTCGTAGACTACGAGGGCCCGCGGGCAACACGGCTCCGGCGCCACGCCGGCAACAGCGAGACCTACATCGTCGAAGGCGACCGCCGTGGGACGGTGATCTTCGAGGTCGCCGACGAATACGGCGGCGGCATGGCGGCCGCGTCGTGAGCAGCGCGACGCCGGCTTCACCGAGGAG
>JANXYE010000687.1 GCA_025350285.1 Chloroflexota bacterium | reverse complement strand
AACAAGCGCGTCCAGAACTGGCCGACCAAGGATTACCAGCTCGGGTTGCAAGTGCGATTGCACGACGTTTGGATCAAGGCCTAGCCGTCATCGTCTACGACTCGCGGGCGTCCCTGGCGGCCAGGGACGCCCATGCCATTCCAATGAGGAGGCGAGGACATGCGCGCCTACATCATCAGGCGACTGTTGCTGATGCCGTTCATGCTCCTTGCCATGTCGGCCCTGCTCTTTTACCTTCTCCAGGTTCAGCCGGGCGATGCCGCCATCCTCAAGGTCGGCGCCACGGGCAACTGCGCCGAATGCGTGCAGCGCGTACGCGAGGACCTTGGCCTGGACCGGCCCCCGATCGTCCAGTACCTCTCCTGGCTCGGTGATATCGTCCGCGGTGATTTCGGCAAGACGCTCGGCACTAACGACCCTATCCGCCCGGAAATCACACAAGCGCTCCCAAAGACGATAGAGATAGCGGTCTTCACGCTCATCCTCACGCTGCTCATCGGAATCCCCGTGGGGGTGATCTCGGCGGTCAAGCAGGGCACCATTCTTGACTATTTCTTGCGCGTCGTGACGGTGGCAGGATTATCGGTGCCCACCTTCTGGCTGGGGACGATCTTCGTGCTGGTCCCGGTGCTCTGGTTCGGGTGGACGCCGCTGGTGCGCGACTATTCGAGCCTGACCGAGAACCCGATCGACAACCTCCGGATTATGTTCTGGCCCGCGTTCACGCTGGCGATTTCGAGTTCGGCCTACCTGGCCCGGCTCGTGCGTTCGAGCATGCTGGAGGTGCTGTACTCCGACTACGTGCGCACCGCCCGCGCGAAAGGGTTGAAGGAATCGGTTGTTGTCCTGCGGCACGTGCTGCGCGGATCGCTCGTCACCATCCTCACCCTGATCGGCATCCAATTCGGGGCGGTGCTGGGCGGCTCGGTCGTCATCGAACAGATCTACGGGATCCCGGGGCTCGGGACGCTCAGCCTGGGGGCCGTGAATCACCAGGACTACCGCGAAGTGCTGGCCGTGACGATGGTCTTCGCCAGTCTGTTCATCCTCATCACCCTTACGATCGATGTGCTCTACGCGTACGTCGATCCGCGAATTAGGTACTAACCGATGGCTCAAGCGACTGCGGCACTCCCATCCATCCCGCTCAGTTCTCCCGGCTTCGCTGGACGCCAGTGGCGGGCGACACGTCGGTTCGCGCGGAGTCAGCCGCTTGGCATGGCCGGCATCGCCATCATCGCGCTCATCGTCTTCGCGGCGCTGTTCGCCGACCTGATTACGACGTACGACCCGGTATCGACGAGCACGGATATCCTCCAGGAGCCGGGCGGCGACCATCTCTTCGGGACCACGCGTCAGGGCAAAGATGTGTATGCCCGCGTCGTCTACGGTGCGCGGGTCTCGTTGGAAGTTGGCCTCTTCACGGTTGTCCTGAGCATCGTTGGCGGCACCGTTCTGGCGCTCATCGCGGGCTACTTCGGTGGACTCGTCGATAACATCATCAGCCGCATTGCCGACATCCTCATCGCCTTCCCGAGCATCCTCTTCGCGCTAACGTTAGCGACCTCGCTCGGCAAAGGGCTAACCACGATCGTGATCGCGATCAGCATCATCTTCACGCCGGTGATCATGCGGATCATGCGAGGGGCGGTGTTGCAACAACGCTCGATCCCGTACGTCGAGGCGGCACGCGTCCTCGGGGCGAATGAAACGCGGATTATCTTCCGGCACATCCTGCCGAACCTTATGGGAATCGCGATCATTACGGGGAGCGCGACGTTGCCCGCCGCCATCCTTACGGAATCCGCGTTGAGTTTCCTCGGCGTCGGCGTCGCCCTCGGGGAGCCCTCGTGGGGCGGGGATCTGAGCGGTGACGCCCGCCAGTTCTTCCAGATCGCCTGGTGGATGGCAATCTTCCCGGGTATCGCGCTCTCCCTCACCGTGCTCGCCTTCAACCTCCTCGGTGACTCCCTCCGAGATACCCTTGACCCCCGCCTTCGTGGCGTCCGATAGAAGTAGTAAACGGAACCCGGCGCGCGGTTCTTTTCGTGCTCAAATCATAGACGCCGCGAATCCTTGCCACTCAATCAATCGTAGTGAAGAATGACGAGCCAGCGGGCTGGACGGCTGGCCAGTCGCGGTTAGCGGAGGGCGCGCGGCTCGACCGCGCAA
>JANXYE010000673.1 GCA_025350285.1 Chloroflexota bacterium | reverse complement strand
CAACGAAGTACGGCGGCCGGCAACCCTCCCGAGGCGGCCCCTCGGGTACCTTCAACGCCAACGCCATTCGTCCCCGCCATTGGCGGAGGAGAAGGAGCCCGTCCGCGGTCCGAACTGGATAGACCCGATCCGGTCTGATGTCCCGTCGCCGCGGCTCACTCTAAAGAACACCCTGCGCTCGGCTTCGAAGGGCCAGCCCGCCAGCAATCTCGTGGCTGGCTGCCTTCTACCGGCGCATATCGGAACAGAATTTCGCAAGGAGATTAAACAGCCTATGCCACGGAGAACACTCGACTTCGTTTTCGCGGTAGGTGGAGCGATCGGTGCGGTCCTATTCATCATCCTGGGCTTCGTGCTCGCGGATCAGGGGAGCTTCGCGCAGTCGTACGTCAAGGATCAGCTTGGCCAGCAGAAGATCACGTTCACCCCTGCCGACAAGTTAACCAACGAGGAGAAGTCCTGGAAACCGGGCTCCAGCTGCCTCACCACGTATGCTGGAAAGCTGATGGCGACCGGCAAGCAGGCCGAGTGTTACGCGAACTACTACATCGCCCTGCATGTCGATACCGCATCGACGACCGCCGGGTTCCCGGGCGAGACGTACGCGACGCTCGGTCCCATCCAGACGGCGTTGCGTGCCCAGGTCGCGGACGCGAAAGCGAAAAACGATACGGCGGCCACCGAGGCGGCCCAGAAGAAGCTGGACAGCGCTACCTCGCTGCGAAGCACGACGCAGACTGGAGAAACTCTTCGCGGCCTGCTCCTCACTTCGTACGGATTCAGCATCTTCGGCGAGAAGGCGGATCTGGCGGGCGTGGTCTGCTATATTCTAGGCGGCCTGCTCGCGGTTCTCTCCATCGCAGGCTTCGTGCATGCATTACGTACCCCGGCCGGCGAACTCGTCGGCGTCCCGGCCGCGCCCAGCGCGGTGCCGCGAACCTAGACCTTGACGTCACTATCTGCCTGGCGCTCCTACGGGGATGCCCGCCAGGCAGATGGTGACGCTCGATCTATCGACAGCACTCATTGCGATGCCGGGCGAGCCGCGGAGTTCGCCACCGCGGGCGCGGACCCCGCGACAAGGAGACCCATGACAGAGATTCATACAGCGGTCAAGGCCGAGCCGGCAGTCCTGGGCAGGACCGAGCGGGTGGAGAAGCCCTGGGGCTACGAGCTGATTTTCGCGCGCACAGATCGCTACGTCGGGAAGATCATCCATGTCACGGCTGGGCGCCGGCTCTCTCGCCAATACCACATCGCCAAGGACGAAACGCTCATGGTCGAATCCGGCGAGCTCGATCTGGAAATTGGCCCGGAAGGGGCGAACGAGACGATTCACATGCGCAAGCGAGACGTGTTCCGAGTCAAGCCGGGCGTCATTCACCGTCTGATTGGCGTGACGGATGTCGATGTGATTGAGGTATCGACGACCGAGCTGGACGACGTGGTACGCCTGGCCGATGACTACGGCCGGCAGGGAACCTCAGCGCGTTAAAGCAGGCACGCACGACCGATTTCGAGCGGGAATGAGAGAAAGTCTATGGACCAGCTTCGGGGCAGACTCCGCGGCCCTGGTGAAGGCCTCTGGGAGATGGCCGGCCAGTCGCGGCTCAAGGTGGCGATCGTATCCACCTTGCCTCCGCGCCAGTGTGGCATCGCCACGTTCGCCGCAAACCTGTGTGCCGCAATCCGCGGGACGGATGCGCCGGTCGATCTTGAGTTCGTGGCGATCGAGCACATCGAGGCGGTGGGCCATGCGCGCAGCGATGTTCGCTGGCGGATCTCCCAAGGGGAACGCGCCAGCTTCCTCCGCGTAGCCGACGCGCTCAATCACTCGAACATTGATGTCGTCTGCGTGGAACACGAATTTGGGCTCTACGGTACGCCGGAGGGCGAGTATCGCGATCACCTCGCGCCCTTCCTCGCCGCCCTGAGGGCGCCGGCCGTGACCACCCTCCACACCGTCCTGCCCGCGCCAGCCCCGGCTATCCGAGCCGCGGTCCGGGAGATCGCCGCGGAGAGCGCCGCCGTGGTGGTGATGACGCACGGGGCCGCTCGACTGCTCTCTAGCATTTATGGAGTCCATCCTGAAAAGGTCCGCGTTATCCCCCACGGCGTCCCCGTGATGGCACACGGCAACGCATCGGCACTGCGTGATCGTTTGGGCCTTTGCGGCCGCACGGTCGTTTCGACCTTCGGGCTCGTAGACCCGCGCAAGGGCCTCGAGTTCATGATCGACGCCATGGAAGTCGTCGCGGCCCGCCACCCGGAAGCGCTCTATCTCATTCTCGGGCGCACCCACCCGGAACTTGTGGCGCGGGAAGGCGAACGCTATCGTTCATCCCTCGTCAGCGAAATCGAGCGCAAGGGTCTCGCCGGGCATGTCCGGCTCGTTGATGAATACCTCTCGGAGCAAGAGATCGTGGACTACCTGGCGGTAAGCGACATTTACGTTACGCCGTACCTGGATCCGGACCAGATCACGAGCGGGACGCTTGCCTATGCCCTGGGCGCGGGCAAAGCGGTGGTCTCGACGGCCTATCTCCACGCGGCCGAGGCGCTCGCCGAGGAACGCGGACTACTGGTGGGGTTCCGGTCCGCGCCGGAGCTGGCGCGTGCCGTCCTCCGCATCATTGAGGAGCCCGGGCTGCGCCGGCGGATCGAGGCGAACGCCCTCCAGGCCGGTCGCCATATGGCCTGGCCGAACGTAGCGCGGCTCATGACGGCCGTCCTTCAACGTACCGTAGACCAACGCGAACAGAGAGCAGCCACAACGTCCGCCCGTGATTGGGCGCCGGCGCTGCTGATCGCGGGCCGCTCGTGATGGCGTCGGGCGAGTCGTTCCGCGAGCTGTTCACGCGCTACGAGGGCAACCCAATCCTCACGGCCCGGGACTGGCCCTACCCGGCGAACACGGTCTTCAACCCCGGCGCGGTGCGCCTCAAGGATGGTCAGACGCTTCTGCTCGTGCGCGTGGAAGACCGCCGGGGCGTCTCGCACCTGACGGTCGCGCGCAGCCGCGACGGCCTCACGGACTGGGTGGTATCA
>JANXYE010000664.1 GCA_025350285.1 Chloroflexota bacterium | reverse complement strand
GAATTCCTGGTCGATACCGGGGCCGACACCTGCGCGCTCATGCCACGGGACTCCGCACGCCTCGGCATCCCGTTCACGCAACTCGCGCGCGGGCCGCAATCTCGTTCCTCGACTCGGAGGGGCGCATTCACTCCCATCTTCTGGATCTCGCCATCGTCGGCGCGGGATCGGGCGTGGATGTCCTGCCCTCCTCCTTGGCCGGGACATCCTCAACCGCTGGCGGATGGTCTACGACCCGAGCATCGACGAACTCTCGTTCGAGGTGCACACCGCCGACCGCACGCTCGCTCCGCGTCCTCCCGGCCGGTAGCTGTTTCGACCACGCTTTACATCTCAGTAACGATTCCTTTGACGTGCGCCCGCTACCGTGTAGCTGTCACTGTGCGTGACGGAGGTAACCCTATGAAGAAGCGCATCCGCTACGCTGCCGCGGGCATCGGCGCGCTAGCTATCCTTGGCGGCGCCGGGACAGGCGTCGTTCTCGCCCAGAGCGGCGGCGGGAGCCAGCCAGCGGGCTCGCCGGCTATCCAACTCGATAACAGCCCGGCGACCGATTCGATCATCCAGGAGCTTGCCAAAAATCTCGGCATTAGCGAGCAGCAGCTCCGCGACGCCCTGAAGAAGACGGGCCTCACGCTCCTCGATAAGGCCGTGGCCGATGGCAAGATCACGCAGGCGCAGGCCGACGAGCTACGCGGACGGATCAACGATGGGACGGCCCCGTTGTTCGGCCTCGGGCGGATCGAGGGCCCGGGCAAGGGCGGCGACCATGGCCGCGGCGGGAAGGGTGGCATCGCTGGCGTCCACGGACCGGCCGGACTTGGCGACCTGAAGGCCGCCGCCGACTTCCTCGGGATTGACGTTGACCAACTGATGACGGAACTGACGAGCGGCAAGACGCCGGTGGAGATTGCGGCGGCTCACGGGAAGACCCGCGACCAGCTCAAGCTGTTCCTCACGGATGCCTTCACCAGGCAGGTGCAGGCGGCCCTCGATTCTGGCCGGCTCACGAGCGATAAGGCGACCGAGATGAAAGACGCGTTGGCCAAGGGGATCGACGAACTCCTGGACACCGCCCTCCCGGCGGGACTCCGCGATGGCGTCCGGCCGGACATTGGACGGAAGGGCGGCCACCGGGGGCCACTCCCCGCGCCTGGCGGTGCCGCGCCACTAACCCCGAAGAACAACTCCACCGTGCCAGGGACTTCGGGCTCCGGCGCCTACTGAGCACGGTCCCTCCATCCGCGCCTCCTCCGGACTCGACCGGGGATGGCCTTATCCCGCAAACGCGACGGCCCGACCGATTCGCGCCAGCTGGCGGAAACGCGCCTGCCGGGTGGCGCCCACCCGCCGCTGCTATCCTGAGGACGAAGCTCGACCATGGCCGCAGAGAAGATCCTCATTGCCGATGACGATGTCCACATCGTGGAACTCGTTTCGTTCTACCTGAAGCGCGCTGGCTACACGGTGGCCACCGCGTTCGATGGCGACGTGGCCCTGAAACGCGCGACCGAAGAAGACCCGGCGCTGGCCGTGCTCGACATCATGATGCCGGGGCCGGACGGCTTGCAGGTCTGCCGGGCGCTGCGCGAACGCGGCGACCTCCCGATCATCCTCCTGACGGCGCGCTCGACGGACATCGACAAGATCGCCGGCCTTCGGCTCGGCGCCGACGACTACGTCACCAAGCCGTTCAACCCGGAGGAACTCGTCGCGCGGGTGGCCGCCGTGCTGCGGCGCACGCGGGCCGCGAAGGCGGCGCCGGTGGCCGGCGAAACGATCCAGATCGCCCAACTTCTCATGGACATCTCCGCCCGCACAGTCGAGATTGCGGGGGAGCAGGTTTCGCTCACCCCGCGCGAGTTCGACTTGCTGGCGATGCTCGCCCGCTTCCCGGATACCGTGCTTCACCGCGAACAGCTGCTGGACCTTGTCTGGGGAGCGACCTTCTATTCGCACCGCTCCGTCGATGTCCACGTCGCCCGCCTGCGCGACAAGCTGAAGGGCAGCGGCGTACGGATAGAGACCGCCTGGGGAAGTGGCTACCGGTTGACCGCGAGCGCGGCGTGAACCGCCTGAATTCGCTCCAGGCGAAGCTCATCGGGGCCTTCGTGCTCGTTGTGGGGCTGGGGCTGGCGGTCGCTTCTGGCCTGTTCGTGGCCCTCCGCCGAGACGACCAGGAACTCCAGGAACTGAACCGCGTCGCGGCCGCTGGGCCGGCCATCTTCACCCAATTTACGCTCGTGAACAGGGGCCGGGCGAACATTGATGTCACACAGTTCGCGGAGAACATCTCGCACGAATACGAGGTGCGCGTCTTCCTGCTGAGCCCGACCGGTGAGGTCGCCCTCGATAGTTCGCACGAACTCGATGGCAAGCACTTCGAACCGCCCGACGGGCGGAACGGACCGTGGAGGCGAGAAGGTTCGTACCTCCGCTGGGACCCGCCCGGCGGCAGCCCCGGTGAAGGGCTTACGCTGGTGACCTCCGGGCTGCCCCGCATCGGCGGCGGGAACGTCTTCCCGGAGGGACGCCCTGAACGCAACGGCGGCGGCGGCCCGCGGTCCGGCACGGGATCGACGGGCGCCGGCACGACCAACGCGGCGAACCCGGGAACCCTCATCGAGACCTACTCGCTCGTGCTGGGCGTGCCGGAGAGCACGCTGGCGAACGCCTGGCTCGACCTCTTACCTGGCCTCTCGCTCGCCGGCGCTATCGCCCTCGCCGTCGCTATCGGGCTCGCCGTGCTACTGGCGCGCTCCATTGCCCGGCCGCTGGGGCGGCTCACGGTGGCATCCCAGCAGGTCGCCGCCGGTTCCTACAACGTCGATATCGACACGCGGCGCGGCGATGAGGTGGGACGCCTCGGCCAGGCCTTCGCTACCATGGCCGAGCGCGTCGGCGAGTCCCAGGCACAGATGCGCTCGATGGTCGCGAACGTCTCGCACGACCTGAAGACGCCGCTCACCTCCATCCTCGGCTTTTCCCAGGCGCTGAAGACGGGCGCGGCGGGCCCCGAGGACGCCGCCCGGATGGGCGAGATTATCCACGACGAAGCATCGCGCCTCGCCGGCCGCCTGAACGACCTGCTCTACCTGTCCGAACTCGATTCCGGACAGGCGATGCTCAACCGCGAACGCTGCGACCTGGCGGAACTGACGGCCTCGGTCGTGGAGCGCGTCACCGCCGCCCGGCCGGATGGCGCCTTCCTGCACGTCGAGGGCAGCTCCGGGGTGATAATCGATGTCGACGTGGCCAGGCTCGAACGGGCGCTCGAAAACCTCGTGGAGAACGCGCGCAAGTACACGCCCGAAAACGGCGAAATCCATGTCACCGTCCGGCCGCCGGGAAGCGTGACGATCGCGAACAGCGCGCCGCGGCTCACGGATGAGGATGTGCCCCGCCTGTTCGAACGCTTCTACCGGCTCGACCGGTCGCGTGCGCGGGGGGCCGGCGCTGGGCTCGGACTGCCAATCGCGCAGGACATCGTGGCCCTCCATGGCGGCGAACTCAGAGGCGAACTGCGGGACGGGATGCTCGTCATGCGGCTGATTCTCCCGGCGGCGGTTGGAAACGCGCCCGCCGGGCCGTAAGCTCGCTCAATGGCGGACGGCGCGTTCTACACGATCACCCATTCCAAGGTGCAGGTCTTCCTGCACTGCAAGAAGCGGTTCTGGTTCCAATTTCTTTCGGGCCACCAATGGCCTCCGGAAGCGATGAATCCGCCCGGGATCGTGGGCACCGGCGTGCACGAAGCGATGCGCGTGCTCTGCGAAACCGATGACCCGGAACTTGGCCGGGGCGCGCTCGACCGCTACCTGCGGATGCCCGCTCATGAGAGCGCCAGCGAAGGTACGGACTGGCGGCGGCTTGCCTTCGAACTGTACGAAAAGGGCGCCGTTATCCACACCAGCCTCGGGACACCCGATGCGCAACGCTGGGCGGAGAAGACGGCCGAGTTCAAGCACCCCGCTGGTGGGATTGTCGTGAGGTCGAAGATCGACCGGATCGACCGGATCGGCGAGGACCGCTGGCAGATCATCGACTGGAAGACGGGCCGCTTCGACCAGGACGAAGTGACGGACGCGCAGCTCGACCTCGCCCACCTGGCACTGCGGAGTAGCCTCAACCGGCTGGTGAAGCGGGAGCACACGGTGCGTGCGCTGGCCGTGAACCTCCGCTCGCCGGAGCTGCCGCGCGTGCGCGAGCTGCGACGGGACGACGCGGCGGACACGCTGCGGTACTACACGAACTTCGCCGCCCAGATGCGGGCGAATACGGACTGGACGCCCACGCCTGGGCCGTTCTGCAACTACTGCCGCTGGCGCCCCCAGTGCCCCGAAGGCAACCGCGACGACCACGCGGACTACCTCGACTCGTTCGAGGACGACGAAGAGGAGGTGGCGGACTGACGCCTACGGCCGCTCAAGCCGCACCACCCGTGGGCGTGCCATCAGATATGAGCCCAGGGTTGCGCTTCGCGGCGGATTCACCATCTGGCTTCGGACGACAAATCTGGGTGCGGTGTGGCGTTCCGAGTGGGAGTGCAAGCGAAACGGGGGCAGCTAGATGGTGAGCTGTCGATATCGAACGCCCCGTACGGAACAGCGCCGCTTGGCTATCGGACACGGGCACGACCAGGCGCCCCCGGGTTAACTGGTGCTATCCACGACGATCGGTATGATTAGCCACGTGCCAGACGCCAACGGTGGACACACGATCCTGTCACGGGCCCCACTCGTGGAGGCGATGGTCGAACTGCATTTCGCAGGGGACGCGTTACCTCGCAGCTTCGGTTCGATTCCGGGGCAGCTTTATGATCGGGTTCAAGGCGACTATCCCGAATTCGAGGATCTCCAGTCCGTTGAGCTGCCATTCGTGGCAGAGTTCGACCGCGTTGTGCGGCATCGCTATTGGACCGCCGATAGGTCACGCTTGCTGCAAGTCGGCCGGGGCGTCTTCACAGTAAACTCTCTGCGCTATGCTGGATATGACGACTTCCGAGCGCACGTGGCGGCGGTACTACCTCACGCACTCGATCTCTTGGGCCCTCCGAAGGACGGGATCGTGCAATACATAAACAAAATAGCGATCGGTGAATGGGAGGTCGCAAAGGTCCTTCAATGGGGGCCGGCCGTCCCGGCCGGCTGGCCAGCCCTCGTGACGCAGAAGGTAGAGGCTCGATTCGCGCCGCTCGCTGACACAGGCTCACTCAACGTCACCTGGGCATCACCCATAGACGACACGCCTGGGCGCGTCCTCTTGCAACTGGCGGTGGCGCATGAATTGAAGGGGAACTCAGCGAGCGAAGACCTGCTCCAATGGATTGACCGAGCCCACGGGAGGGTGGAGCAATCGTTCTTCGGTATACTCACAGACGAATTCGTGGAGAGCACCTTACGATGATCGGATTTGCTGCCCAACCGACGGCATACACGTTGCAACACTCTTCGCCCGCCCGTATCCGGCCGCTCTTGCCCACGGCCCAGAGCGCCATTACGTTGCCGCGAGTGCTGCCTGAGCCAGAACCCGCGCCCCTTGGTGCTCGACTCGCCCTCCGCACCCTGATGTCGGAGCTTTCTAGCGCCGCTCAGTTCGCTGCTCGGGCGCACTTCGATCCCCCGTCTCCTTTCGCGCTCGAGCGGGCTCGAACAGTTCTTTCCCTCTTGGCGATTCGTTGCACGGCGGAAGCGATGACGACGGACGTGGCGGTTGCGGAAGACGGCATGGTGGAGATTACGGCTCTCAAAGGGACTCGGCGCTACACGGTGGAGATACCATCGGGCGGTTCCAGGGTCGAAATAATCGCACAAGACGCAGAATCTGGTGCGCTCCTCGGGCCATCGGTGGCCACTACGGAGCAGGATGCCGTGGATCGGATTGAGCGAGCAGCCTGATCCGGACCTAGGTGACGATGTCCGGCTGCTCAGGAGAGCGGCTCCGCGGTGCATCGAGCCTAAGCTGGGAACCGTCAAGTTCGGTGCCTTCAACCTCCGCATTCAACAAGGCGAGAAGGCGTTGTCGCTGTACGACGCGAGTTTGACCACCTGCGACGCGCTGCTCCTCGACGCACCGCCGGACCCTGGCGGATGGGGCGTCGCGTCAATCTCTGTAGGCGCTCTCCGGGCGCTCGGTTTCACGGTGCGGCGTGAGATCGACGCGACAGACGCGATTAAAGGAGAGGCACATGTTGCGGCAGTTCCGTCGGAGTACGCCGAGGACGGCCAGATTCCGCAAGAGGTCCGAGCGCGAATGGCATCGGCCGCGACCTGGGAACGCCAGCCAGATCGCAGCAAGATTCATTAGCCAACAACCCCCAGCTGCGAGGGAGAAGAAAATCGGCCGATTCACCCGATAACTGCGCGGGCTATGGGGCGCGGACGAAGCACGCCCCAACTCGAAACTGCCTCGTGAGAACTGCTTTACACCAGACTCTGAATCACAACAGGGTGAGCTGATGAAGCCGCGGCGCCGAAATTGCCGTTGCTTGGGCACCGATAGGATCTGAGCGTCCAGGCGAGCCCGCCTGGGCTGACACCGAAGCGGGTCCTCCACCACCTCGTTGACTCCCCCTTTGGGGGGCCGAACGTATGCTGGAGGCGATGGGCCTTTCCGCCGGGTCGCGACCGGTTTCGCCTGGGATCCGTGGACGTGTGGCGGCCGCTTTCGGCCGGGGCCTGCCGCGCGTCCGCGAGATCGAGGCCGCCGTTTCGTTCGAACCATGGCGCCCGCGGTTCTACCCGCTGGTGCTCTCGGCCGCGCTCGTCTTCGGGCTTCTCGGCGGGATGGTGATCTCCGCCCTGCCGCGCGGAGGTATCGTCCGGAGCAACGAATGGCACCTCTGGACCGGCTGGGAGAAGGAGACCCTTCCGAGCGTCCTCTTTCGCATGCTTGGCATCGGCCCGGACCCAAACGAGCGCGAAGGGTCGGACGCCATCCGCACCTACTTTCGCCTGACCAGCCAGATCGCGGCGGTCGAACCCAGCGACTCCGCCGAGGCTGAAGCGCTCACAAAGCAACGCGCTGTCTACGAAAACACAGTCGAACGTTATGTCGCTGGATTGATCGACGAAGCGGTCGTGGCGGCCGGCTTGCAGAGGCGGCTTCCGCTGTTTTCGGATCTCCCGATAACGTGGCCGCCAGTCAACTTCGAGCTCACATCGCCGCCCCAGTTGCTCATCCGGTCGCCCCGCAACGCCATCCTCCGGGCGGGCGACACGCTGATGCGGAATAACCTCACACCGGAGCAGGCGGAGGCGGTGGAGAAGGCCACGGATGACGCGGAGACGGTCTCCATCGTCGAACCGATCGGAGGTCTGGCCGCCTACCCGGCGGTCGTTTCGGCGGGCCGCTCGTTCGATGGCTGGATGAACACGACGGCGCACGAGTGGGTCCACCACTACCTCGCGTTCTTCCCGCTGGGCGCCACCTGGGGCAGCGGCGGCGACAGTATCACCCTCAACGAAACGACGGCGAACATCGCCGGGGAGGCACTGGCGAACATCATCCGGGCGAAGCACCCGCTCCAGCTTGCGGCGAACGAGGACGGGCGCGCGCCGGCGATCACCTGCAACGCCCCGCCGATCGATTTCTTCGCCGAGATGCGCGCCCTCCGCCTCCAGGTGGATGGGCTGCTGGCGGCGGGCCAGGTGACGGAAGCGGAGCGGGCGATGGAGGCGAAGCGCGTCTTCCTCGGCGAACACTGCATCGCCATCCGCAAGTTGAACCAGGCGTACTTCGCCTTTCACGGCTCGTACGCCGACACGGCGGCGGCCTCCGACCCCATTGGCCCGAAGATCGAGCGAGTGCGTAAGCTGACGGGCGACGTAGGAACCTTCCTGCGCGTCATGCGCGACGTAACAAATGTAAGAGATCTGGACTCCGCGCTCGCCATACTGGAGCGGACGGCGGCGCCACCCTAGGGCAGCCGTCGAACCCGGAACTTTGAACCGCGGGAGCAGACGATGACGGCAGACCGCAACCTGGTGCTCGCGGCGACGGTCTACATCGCCGGTGGGCTGCTCTACTACCTCTCGGTCGAAGCCTGGGGGCTCGACTTTCGGGTGACGCCCTTCTTCTACGGAGTTGTGCTGCTCGTAGTCAGCATCTTCCGGCGCGATACGCTGGCGACGGCCATCCCGGTTGTCGTTTGGGGCGTCGCCGTGCTCCTGGCCCACGATGGCGGCCCAATTGAAGAGAAGCGCGAGGCCGCCCTCTACGTCGTGAGCGGGGGCGTGACGGCCGCGATCTTCCTCGCCCTCCAGCGCTGGGTCCCGCCGAAGCGCGCGCTGATGGGGATGGCGGTCGCGCTCATTTTGAGTGGGCTGTCGTTCCTCATCGTGATCGACTCGACCTGGGTGTGGGCCGCGCTGCTCGTCGGGAGCGGCATGTTCGAGCTTGGCGCGGGCTTGTGGCCGAAGGCGGCGGCCCTCCGGCGCCGAGCTCACGCCGGAGTAGAAGTCTGAGCGACGCCGGGGCGACGCCGGGGGCTCAGCCAACTAGCCGCCAAGCGGCCAAGAACGCCAAGAACGCTAAGCGGATTTGAGTGTAGCCGGTTCCGCCGAGGGTCGAGGGGCAACCCGCGGTTCAGGTCCGCTACACCTGACCCTATCCTTGGCGAATTTGGCTTCTTGGCGGCAATCCTCTTGGCGTCCCGCCGTTTAGCCATCATCATCCGGGCAATGACGCGCACTCAGGTGGGGATTGTTGGCGCCGGACCGGCCGGGCTCGTGCTCGCGCACCTGCTGGCACAGGCGGGCGTCGAGTCGGTGGTCCTGGAGCGCCAGAGCCGGGCCTACATCGAAAAGCGGGTGCGCGCCGGTCTCCTGGAGCACGGCACGGTGCGGTTACTCAAGGAACGGGGCCTCGGCGAGCGCATGCTCGAAAGGAGCCTGGCGCACCACGGTACGGAACTGCGCTTCGATGGCCAGCGGCACCGCATCCCCTACAGCGACCTCTACGGCGGGCGCGAAATGCGTGTCTACGCCCAGCAGGAACTGGTGGCCGACCTCGTCCGCCTGCGCCTCGCCGCCGGCGGCGAGATCGTCTTCGAAGCGGAAAACGTGGAACTCGAGGGGATCGACTCGGAGGCGCCGCTGATCCGCTACCGGCGGGGGGGCGAAGCGGCCGAGCTGCGCTGCGACTTCATCGCCGGCTGCGACGGCTTCCACGGGGTCTCGCGTCCATCGATCCCGGAAGGCGTACTGACGATCTACAACGATCGGCTGCCCTTCGGCTGGGTCGGGATCCTCGCGGCCGTTCCGCCTTCGACGACCGAGATCATCTACGCCCTCCACGAACGCGGGTTCGCCGGGCACATGTTGCGGACGGCCGATGTGAGCCGCTTCTATCTCCAGTGCGACCCGGACGACGACATCGCGAACTGGCCCGACGACCGTATCTGGTACGAGCTGCGCACGCGCCTTGCGACCAACGACGGCTGGACCCTGGGCGAAGGCCCGATCATCGAGAAGAACATCACCGAGATGCGCAGCTTCCTCGTTTCGCCCATGCGCCACGGGCGGCTCTACCTCGCGGGAGACGCGGCCCACATCGTGCCGCCCACGGGCGCGAAGGGGATGAATCTCGCGATCCACGACGCGGGCGTGCTCGCGGGGGCGGTCGCGAGCTGGTACGCGGGCGAGGGCGATGGGCTGCTTGCGGGCTATTCGGACACCTGTTTGCGGCGGGCGTGGCGCGTTCAGGAGTTTTCGAGCTGGATGTCGTGGATGTTGCACCGTCTGCCAGAGGACACGCCGAACCGCGCCTATCGCGAGCAGCTCCAG
This sequence comes from Chloroflexota bacterium, assembly GCA_025350285.1. Classification (GTDB taxonomy): domain Bacteria; phylum Chloroflexota; class Dehalococcoidia; order Tepidiformales; family Tepidiformaceae; genus JANXYE01. The sequence continues at coordinate 737 of JANXYE010000664.1, read as the reverse complement.
CGCGCGCGGTTGGAGTACGTGACATCGTCGCCGGCCGCGGGCGCGAGCTTCGCCGAGAACTACGTCGGGATCGAGTTCTGAGACGCGACAGAAGCAGCACCGCCACGAAGAGGGAGCGGCCGCCGGGCCGAAGCCGTCCGTTAAGCTGCCATTGACAGACGGTTATAATGATGATCGCCCTGAGTCAATCTCAGGAGGAGGACCGTCATGAGTTTTCTCAACAAGCTGTTGGGCCGCAAGGAACCATCGGCTCAGGCGAAGCAGGAGCCTCTCCCCTGCTTGCACGTTGGCCTCGTCCCCCAGTGGGACACGGCGGCAGACATTGGGAGCGAGGCTCTCGCAAGCCGCTTCGTCTGCTCTACCTGCTCAGCCTCATTCACGCCGGACGAAGCGCACGCTCTCCGCGCGTCCGAGGCCGAGCGGCTGCATGCCGTGCTGGGCAACTAGTGTCGTGAATCACAATTGGCTTGCGCTTGAAGGGGTGCCATTCAAAGTTTTGCGCGAGGAGGGGTCGTGGCCAGGATTGGCGTCCTGCCCTCACCCCCGACCCCTCTCCCACTCGTACTTCGCGGGCGAGGGGAGCGCGGCTTTCCCTCTCGACCAGCATGGCCCGGAGACAACGAACCGCTCGTTCGCCACTCGCGGCCAGGATTGCCGCCCGCCGACTCTCGGACCCCCGTAGCCAATCCTAGCCGCGACGGATACGGAGCGGTCTTTGGATAGCCCCGCGGCTTAGG
>JANXYE010000618.1 GCA_025350285.1 Chloroflexota bacterium | reverse complement strand
CCTAAGGGCCGAGAAGGCCTCAGTTCGCGAGAGGGCTGACACTCAAGACCCCGATGTTGTGAACATAAGTGCGTAGTTATGGATTAAACAGACAGGCTCCTAGCCCCCCGGCTTCGTGCATTGGGTGCCCGTCTTGCCGGTGCACTGCTCTGTTGGTTCGCCGGGAGGGATGCGCTCGGGGCAGCGCAGCGAGGGGATGCAGGCGTCGTCATCAACCTGCGCGAAGAGCGCCATTGCCTGCGCGTCCGTCTCCGTCCCGTAGGCGATGAGCACGCGGTCCAGGTCGTGGATCTCTGTCGTCGAGACGCCGTTCACCTTCACGCCGTTCACGATGAAGTGGAACTTCTTGGTGGCGTTGCCGCAGAGCTTCTCGCCAGCAGGCAGCTTGAGGCAGGTTTGTTCGTTCGTTACGGTTTCGAACGACGGGTCCGTCAGGTCCAGGCCAATCGACTTGAAGAACATGTTCCAGGTCGTCCCGCCGCGGTGGAGGTGGACGACCCCGTAGCGCGGCTCGTGGATGTGGGCGTCGGCGGCCTTTTCCTTGCCAACTTCCGAAAGGAATTCGGGCTTGTTGAAGTCGAACTTCTTGCCGTCGATGAAGAGCGCGAAGTTCGCGTGTTCGTGGATCTCGGCGCGCAGGGCACAGCCCGGCGTACCCCCCGTGCAGGTGGTGAGGTTCAGCGCCTGTTCGTGCGTTGTTGTCCCGTTGACGCCGAGGAAGAGCAGCATGCCCAGCGTGACCACCCCGGCGGCGAGCACCAGCACCGCGCCCAGCATCACTTTCGGCGTGAGGAGCGAGTTCGCGGACGTGGTGGCGGCTGGCATTGGCTTTTTCGCCACGGGTTTACCTCGCGCTGGGGTCAGGGAGTCTTCGTCGGTGTCGGGGTTGCCGCGGCCGCCGTCGTTGCGGACGGAGCCGCGCTCGTTGGGCTGGAACTCGCGGATGCGCTGGCGGCGGCCGTCGCGCTGCCGCTGGCGGTCGCGCTCGGCGTCGGGTTCTCGATCTGCTTGATGACTGAGTCGAAGACCGTGCGCCAGCCTTCGATGGTGGCCGGCGCACCGGAGCCGATGGCCGCTCCATTAATGAGGAAGCCAGGGGTCCCCCGGATCCCGAAGGACTGGGCCGCGGCCTGGCTCGCCTGCACCGCCTTCAGGGTGTCTTCGCTGGCGAAGCAAACGTCGTACTTCGCCCCATCCACCCCGGCGCCAACGGCCATGTTCCTTAAGTTGTCGTCGCTGAAGCGCCCGACGTTCGTCCTTTCGGTTGTCCCCTGGCCGGCCTTCGCCTGCGTCAGGAACAGTTCGTTGTGGAGCTGCCAGAACTTGTCCTGCTGGCTCGCGCACTCGCCCGCCTTGGCCGCCCGCACGGATTCTGCCCCCAGCAACGGGAGGTGCTTGAACTCGATCTGCACCTTGCCCGTTTTCACGTACTCCTTGACGATTGCTGGCTCTTCGTCAGCCGTGTACCTCAGGCAGAAGGGGCACTGGAAGTCTTCGAATTCCGTGAGCTTGACGGGCGCGGTGTCGCTTCCAAGCTTGTAGCCCTTCGCCTGGTCGAATGGGAACTCTGCCTGCGCCGTCGTGAGCTTGCTCACGATTCCGGCATCGCTGCTACCCGTATTCGCAATGACGAAGCCGAGGATAACCGCGAGGATGAGGACTACGCCGACCGCGACGAGCGCGAAACGGTTCGAAAGGAAGCTGCCAATGCCGCCTCCGCCTCCGCGCGATGGCCCCGAACTCTTGCGAGAGCCCGATTGGCGCGTTTGCTGGGCACGTTGCTGGCGGGTCGCGCGCATTTGGTCACGGCGGGCCTGACGGTTCGACATGGGGGTGCTGTCCTGGCTCGAAGCTCCGGGTTCCGAGCGCCCGATCCTTCCGCGGAAGGACGGCGACGGTCATCCCGAGGATACCACCCGCCCCGCTACCCGGTAGACGCCGGGCGAACCGACGGTGAAGGGGGCTGAACGGACGCAGAGTTCCGAGAGCCGAGTACCGAGTGGCGGGCGTCAACGAACCGCGACTGTGAAGGAACGGTCACGCTCACGCCCCGCCAGCAGCACCAACAGGAGCGCGGGCCCTGAGCGTGGCTGAGCACGCCCGAGTACCGCCGCTCGGAACTCGGAACTCGGAACTAAAGAAACGTTTCCACCGCATCACGGAACCGCGCCGGCGCTTCCAGCGGGACCGAGTGCCCCGAACCCGGGATCTCGACGAACCGGCAAGCCGAGTGCTCGGCCACCATCCGGAAAGCAACCTCAGCCGAGAGAATGTCGCTGATCCCGCCCCGGATGAGCAGTGTGGGCACGGTGATCTTCCGCCATGCGCCCCAGTTGTCGTCCGTCCCCGGCCGAACGCGGGGCCGATCCGGCGACCGCAGGGCGCGGTCGTAACGGTACGTCCACTTGCCCTCCGCCGTGCGCATCAGGTTGTTGCGGACGCGGTGCCATTGCTCGGCCTCGTCGGCGCGAGGGTTGGCCGCGCGAGCGGCCGCCAGGGCCTGCTCGGGCGAATCGAAGGTGTCGCTCGCCTGCACGCCGCTCATAATCCGCTCGATACCGCCCGTCCCAACCTCCGGGCCGATATCGACAATCACCAAACGCGAAAGGCCCTCTGGCCGGGATCCGGCGTAGTGGTAGGCGTTCGAGCCGCCCATCGAAAGGCCGAGGAGGTCGAACGAGCGCAAGCCCATCGCCTTCACGAAGGCCGCCACATCGGAGACCATCGCCTCAGTCGAATTGTCCTCCGCCCAGCCCGTCTCGCCGTGGCCCCTCTGGTCCAGCGCCAGCACGCGATAGCGCCGCGAGAGCATCGTCGCGAACGAATCCCACGACCTTGCGTGGCCGGTGAAGCCGTGGAGCAGGATCAGCGGCGGCGCGGTCCCGTCGCCCCAATCGCGGAAGTGGAAGCGGAGGCCGTTAAGGTGGATGTAGTCGTCGCGAACGTTCTTGCCCATGCGCGCGACTATAGCGAGAAGAGAGACGCGGGACGAGAGACGGGCGCGATCGGTGGTGGTCAGCGTTCGCCGCCGTGCGTATCATCCGAGCAATATCGGCCCGGCGGGAGATTCAGATGCGGCCTCGAACTTTGCTCGTCATCGTGGCGCTCTTCGCCGCGGTCGTAACGGGCCAACAGAGCACGGGCCGGGCCGCCGTCGCGGAACTCTCGGGTCCGCCGGTTATCCGCCGCGATATCAAGCCGATCTGGGGCGCGACAATCAAGATGAG
>JANXYE010000596.1 GCA_025350285.1 Chloroflexota bacterium | reverse complement strand
CCGCCATCCACGGCCGCGAGGACCAGCGAACAGGTAGTAGTAGGCCAGACCGATCGACTGATAGACCTGCGTACTGCGCGTTTGCAGAGTCTTGCGGAAGTCAAGGATAAATTGCGGCAAGAGCGTATCCGTTCATGTATTTAGGATGGTTGGACAGAGGGGACAGCGGCGGAGCGCAGCGCGAAGAGATCGCTGGGGCTCACGCGCATCAGGCCGACCGCGATAGAGCCGGCGACGAGGTTGAGCGCGGCTATCAAGACATGCGTGGCGACGCCGAAGGCGAGCGCCCGATCCGCCGGGACGCCGTAGAGCGCGAGCACGCCCACGATCCCGAATTCCCATGAGCCGACGTTGCCGAACGTGATCGGGAAGGTCGTGATGACACCGAAGACCACCGCGAGCAGGACGTAGCTGGAGAGCGGGAGGTGGAGATCGAAGGCGGTCCCGTATGCCCAATTGATGGCGATGTCGATCACCCACCCGATGAGACCGAGGAGGCCGAGGCGAAGAAGTACCCTTCCATGGCGAAGCGCCTCTAAACCATCGTGAAACCGCGGCCAGTGATGCTCGATGCTCTCCCGCCAGCGCACCGGTATGACTCGCGGCATGCGATCCCGCGGGAGGGCTTCGGGCATCGCGCGCGTCGCCAGGACGGCGGCGATAAACAGGGCAAGAGCCGGCGCCAGCGCCCACAGGAGTGTCCCCGCGCCGATGCCGCCCAGTAGCGCGACGGTCACCAGCACGAAGCACGCGAATATGGCGCCGTTGACGACCGCTTCCGCACCACGGCCGGCGACAAGACCAGCGCGCGACAGGGAGTAGCGATTCGCCGCGATCTGTATTTTCGCCACGTCACCGAGGTTGGCGGGAAATACCGTATTCACGAGGGTGCCGATAAGAAGGACGCCCAGCAGGCCGAAGAGCGGCGCATGCCCGACCTTCATGATCAGGATCTGCCATTCCCACGCGTTAAGCAGTCGCCCGGCGAGGTAGACGAGGACGGCCGCGGCGAGCCATTCGTAGCGGATGCCAGAGAAGGCGAGCACAAGATCCTTCGGGTTCATCTGGGTGGCGGCGAGGGCCACGAGGGCGACCGCCACCGCCAACTGCGCCAGCCACTTACGCCGGACCCCGAGCGCGAAGGAGCGAGCGTACGTCGCCGTGGAGTGGCCCAGACGTTCAGAGGGGGACGGGAAGAAGCGCGAGAAATTGGGCACTCGCCGGGTTCCGTCCTCGAAGTAGTGTCGTTGGGGAGGGCGTTCGTCACTATGGGCGACGCGGCACCAGCATCTACGACGGTGCATAGTACGAGCAAGAGCGTCCGCCAACGCCTTGCCCAATCCTTACGATCGTGGCCGGTCGTGAGGGGCTGCGTGTGCGTTGAGCCGGCACGGACTGATACGGAAGGGTCGAGGGGCACGGGGCCACGGCCGGCCCGGTTGCGGCCGCGGCGGGGAAGCGCGTCCTGGGCCTGCCGGTGCACCCGGCGTTGACGGACGAGGACCTGGCGTACATCGCGGAGGTGGTGAACCGGGAGGCGTAGGTGCATAACCTCCACGACGCCACCACACGGGCGAGAGGTCAGTCAACGGCTTACTCGTCTTCGTCCTGCGGTCCGCCCAAGGTCTCCCAAGTTCGCTGAGCGAGCTTGGCGGCGAGGTCGGCCGTCGTCGTGACGCGCAGGTGTTCGATGTCGAAGTAGCGTTTGGGTCCATAGAGCCCGCCCTTTGTTGTCTTCCGAAAATCCGTCTCCGTGAGTTCGTCAAGCAAGAACACGCGTGCAGGGTTGAGCGTCGGCTCAAACTGTGCCCGCACTCGCAGCGCTCGCTCGACCAAGTCGCCGGTCGAGTTTTCGGTGTTACGCCGAATCACCGTCGGCCCCCTGGGATCATCGACGTCAACTACGGCCGTGATTTTCGCCACCTGGCTGACGCGCTTATCCTTGTACATGCCAAAGTATTGACTGTGCAGATGCGCATAGGCACCGCCTGCGGCCGGGCAAATATACGCGTGTCCATTCAGTATCACATGCGAGGAACCCGCGCAGTTCACCACGTCCAGTCGGCTACGCCACCTGCGGAAGAGCCCCGCATCATCGAGGTACGAACGGAAATCCAGGAGCAGATCCGCAAGGTTTCGAGAGACCCGCGCGCGCGGAAGCGCCGCATAAAAGTCCTCGAAGGTCAACGCCGAAAAAACAATCTCGCCGCCGTACCGCGTCTCACACAGATGCCTGATGTTCTCGAAGCGCGCGAGATCGTCGGTCTCGAAATTTGAGAGCGCGAGGAGCACTTTAAGAGCAGGCTGAGACGCGTGCAGATCGTGGAGTTCCCTCTCCAGCTCGTCGTCATAAAACCAGTCAAAATTCTTCGTCTCGATGAACACGCCGAAGGGCTTTTGAATGATTAACCCATCGGGCACGGAACGCCCAGTGTGCTGCTGTTGTAGAAAGTGAACTCCAACGCTGTCGGCGACTGATTCGCCTACGATGCCGGCAAGAGCCTCGGCGAGGAACTTCGGATTCTCCTCATAGAGCATTCTAAGAACGAGTAAGCAATAGTTGGTGGTGCGGTTCTCGCGCTGCTCGTACCCCGAAAAGAGGCTGATTTCCTTAGCCACGTTGCCTCCTGAGCCCGTTCTACATTGTACCGTGACCCGGCGGCGAGAGCATGTGGGTTCGGAGCCGCATGTCGCCTCGCCGCCTACTTCCCATTCCCCTCACCTACGATCCCGCCGTGCAGGGACGCCGTGGCACGCGGCGGTTACGCGCGCGGGCCGAGCCTGCCCGGCGTTCGTCACCTCCGCCGCGGCCCGCCCAGACGGCTCGCTCGGTAGACCCGCCCGCGTTCGTACACGGACGAGGTGAACGCCGCCTCGACGAACGGAATTTCGAGCGGCTCGTCGAAATGCAGGCTGGGTGTGACCGCCAGCGCGAAACGGCCTATAACTGCAACGTTGTGCCTGCGGGTTGTAACATCCGGGCCAATCGCGAGGCGTTATCGTAGCCGTGACAAGTGGAGACTGAGTCCGCCGCTTGCAACCGCGCCCACCACGTGAACGAACGCTGTGCCCGCTGGCTGCTGATGACGCATGACCAGGCCGCGAGCGACCACTTTCCTATCACCCACGAGTTCCTGGCGCAGACGCTGGGCGCCTGCCGCAAGCTGCGCTACATCGGCGTCCTCAAGAACCAGTTCTGGATGACGATGGAAGCGGTCGCCTACAACCTCCTGCGGATGGCCAACCGCCAAGCCCGGCCGGCCTGACCAGAACAGCCGGCGGGAGCTTGGCG
>JANXYE010000574.1 GCA_025350285.1 Chloroflexota bacterium | reverse complement strand
CTAGCCTTCCCCTCTCATCATCTCCATGATCTCGTCCGTCGTGAGTCCCGACGTTGCCGATCCGCGCATGCGTTCAAGGACGGCCCGGATGTCGCGCTCCCGCTCTGGCCCGGCCGGGACGATGAGCAGTCCGCCCTCCGTATCGATGAATTCGACCTCTGTGCGCGGTTGTAGGCCGTAACGTTCACGCTTAGCGATCGGAATCGTCACCTGCCCCTTCGATGTCAGTCTCATGCGTCGGCCTCCCTGTAAGAGTCTTACCAGTCTAACTCTTACCAGGCTCCCAGATCGACATCCCCCTCCCCAACGCCCCAGAATACGCCGGCTATGACCGACTACCTCGACATCATCACGTTCAAGAAGGACCGCCACGCGGTCATCCAGCTCAACCGCCCCGAGAAGATGAACGCGCTCAGCCACAACCTCCGCGCCGAAGTCTTCAACGCGCTCAAGGATTACGAGATGGACCCGGATGTCCGCGTCATCATCCTGCGCGGCTCGGGACGGGCCTGGAGCGCCGGCTACGACCTTTCGGGCATCTCCAAAACCCAGGACGACCGCGACTACGTCGAAAAGCGCTCCGGCCTGCCCGCCGTGGGGCCGATCCACCCCGGCCAGGGCCAGTGGCCCCAGCACCTGCTCAGCGGCTACTGGCAGATCTGGGAGTGCACGAAGCCCGTCATCTCCATGGTCCACGGCTACTGCCTCGCGGGTGGCACGGAATTGGCCACCATGTGCGACCTCATGTTTGTAGCGGACGACGCGATCATCGGCTACCCGCCCGTGCGCGCGATGACGCCGGTCGATATCATTTACCACCCTTGGAACATGCACATGAAGAAGGCGCGCGAGTTGCTCTACACCGGCGACAGCGTGACGGGCACGGAGGCGGCGGAGATCGGCTGGGCGAACTACGCCTATCCGATCTCCGAACTCGAAGCCCGCACGGTGGCGTTCGCGGAGCGCATCGCCAACATTGATGGCCCCATGCTTCAAATGACCAAGCGACAGGTGAACCGGGTCTACGAAATCATGGGCTTCCGCACGTCGCTCCAGGTTGGTGGGGACATCCAGGAACTTGGCCGCGCCCGCCCCGGCGGCGACCAGTTCGGCCGCATCGCCCGCGAAAAGGGTCTCAAGGCCGCCCTCGACTGGCGTGACAGCCCCTTCCAGGACTACGGCAGCGCTCCCGCCGGTTCGACGAAGCCCTCGATAGCGCCCTGGTGAGCGACGACGTTCGCCACCGGGACATTCGGGACTTCGATGAGTTCCCGTTGCACAAGGCGCTCGGGGTGAAGCTGCTTGACGTTCGCCTCGGCTCTGCTCGCTGCGTGATCGAAACAACACCGATGACCGCGAGTGGAGCCGGCGGCGGCGTGCACGGTGGCGTCCTCGCGGCCGTTCTGGACATGGTCATGCTGGAGGCCATCATCCCGCTGATTGGGCCCGCCGAGCAGCCCGCCGGCACCGCGGACCTCAACATCACCTATATGCGGCCCGCCCTTGGGCCACGCATTTACGCCGAGGCGACGGTGATCAAGAAGGGCCGCTCGCTGGCTGTCGTTGAGGTCGAAATTACCGACGGCGAGGGTCGGCTCTGCGCCAAGGGGCGCACGCTGTATGCGCTCCGCCAGCTGGCCGCGGCCACGATCGCGGATTGAGCCTAGCCGGGCGTCGCGCTCGGCTCGTCGTCCTTCGGGACAGCCTTGCCTTTGAACGTCTCGTTCACCTCGAGGAGCATTTTTTTCGCCAACTCCGTCACGAGAGCGCTGTCTTCGGACCCGAGGAAGCTCGTCTGGATCACTCCGTGGACTATCCGCCCCGTGCGGAAACAGACCACGGTGTCCACGAGCTTCCCGAAGTTCGCGTTCGGCGTTGTAACCATGAATCCGACCGCCTGGTCCCCCAGCTTCGGCACCGTGAACTCCTTCAGTGGGTCCGTTTCATCGATGCGCAGGCCGCAGAGCCGGTTGGTATCCGCCGTGGCCGCCTCTACCGTTTCGTAGAGCGTCGATTGCGAAAGGAACGAAAGCGCCTGACCGATGCGGGCGTTCTGCTGATCGCTCCAGCTGAACACGGAAACCAGATTTCGGATGCGCTTCTGAGCGTCCAACTGGCTCTGCTTTCGCTGAGCGTCGTCCGGCGCAACGAGCTGTGCCCACTCCACGTTCGTAAACGTGAGCTGGTCGTTCCGTGATTGCCGCACTATCCCGTCCGGCAGGTCCTTGTTCCGAAGCTGCATCGATTCGAGGTCATAGTCGCTGGCCTGCTTATCGGCGGGGTAGGCGATGGCCGCCGGGACCGCGATGGTCGCGGTGGACTTCGCCCTGGTGCTGGTTGCCGCGGCCGCCGTATCGCCAGAGTCGTCCTTTAGGACATACCAGATGAGCCCGCCCGCCAGGCCCAGGAGCAGGACGAACATGAACCCCATCAGGCCGACCAGTAGCCCACGCGATGGGCCCCTCGGGCCCGCCTGTTTCGGCGCCGCCGAAACAGGCGGTGGAGCCTGGACCGCCCCGAACGTCTGAGGCTCATCGGCTGCCAGGGGCAAATCGGCCGGTTCGAGCACCGGGGTCTCGCCCATCGCGCCGGACGGCGGATCGGCGATCGCTTCAGCTGCTGGCGGCTCGGACTCAGACCCTGGCGGCTTCGCCCACGGTGAAGGATCGGACATCGCTTCGGCTCTCCTGCCCGCGCCGGACTTTCGCTCATGCTACGGCAAGTCTCCGTGCGGCGCGTGAAGACGGGTTTCGGGAACGTTCGCGGCGAACTCCGTATGCTTCATGGAAACCCTCAAGGAGAACCGTCCCATGGCCCTTTCCGTCGAAGACAACCTCGCTATCCAGCAACTCTACGCCCGCTACAACCACGCTATCGACGCCGGGAAGGCAG
>JANXYE010000568.1 GCA_025350285.1 Chloroflexota bacterium | reverse complement strand
GTGCGTGTCTCTTGATTCGCGATGCCAATCCTGGCCGCGACGGATACGGAGCGGTCTTTGGGAGCCCGCGGCGAGGCGGCCGGCACCAGTTCGGTGCCCACTCATCGTGCGAAAGTCTGACGCACACCCACTCAAAAGCCGCGCCAAAGACCTACAGGGGTTCCCGCTGTAGACTGCGGCCAGTGTCGAACGAACCGTCTCAGGGACGCCTCTCCGCCGCGGACGTGGACCTCATCCGCACGACCGCTGACCGGCTTCAGGCGAGCGTTGAGCGCGTCATCGTCGGGAAGCCCGAAGTCGTCCGCCTGGCGCTCGTCGCCCTCCTCTGCGAGGGCCACATCCTCCTCGAAGACGTGCCCGGCACCGGCAAGACAACGCTTGCCCGCTCTATCGCCCGTTCCCTCGGGTGCAGCTTCCGGCGCATCCAGTTCACGCCGGACCTGATGCCCTCGGATGTGACGGGCATCAACTACTTCAACCAGAAACTGGGCGAATTCGTCTTCCGCGAAGGGCCTCTGGTCGCCCAGGTCGTGCTCGCGGACGAAATTAACCGGGCCACCCCCCGCACGCAGGCCGCCCTCCTGGAGGCCATGGAAGAGCGCCAGCTTACGGTCGAGGGCGTCACGCTCCTGCTTCCCCGGCCGTTTCTCGTGCTCGCGACCCAGAACCCGGTGGAACTTGAAGGCACTTTCCCGCTGCCCGAAGCCCAGCTCGATCGATTCCTTATCCGCCTGAAACTTGGCTACCCGGACGAAGATGGCGAGGACGAGATCCTTTCCCGCTACGAAATGTCCAGCCCGATGGACTCGGTGCAGCCGGTGATCGAGGCTGAAGAACTGACCCGCCTGATTGCCGCCCTCGGCCGCCTGCACGTGGACCCCTCGGTGCGGCGCTACGCCGTGCGCATCGTGCGGGCCACGCGCGAAGACGCCTCCTTCGAACTCGGCGCGAGCCCTCGCGCCAGCCTCGCCCTGTTTCGGTCGGCACGTGCTCTTGCCGCGATATCCGGACGCGACTTCGTCCTCCCCGATGACGTCAAGGCGATGGCGCCGCACGTCCTCCCCCACCGCTTAATCCTCTCCACCCAATCCAGGCTGCGAGGCCGCGACGCTTCGGACATGCTCAGCGACATCCTCCAGCGCGTCCCGGTGCCCGTGGAAGGGTAGGTGCGACGTGCCGTTCCGCGACGCCTGGCTGCTCATCGGCGGTATACTGGCGCTCCTTGGGTTTGCCGTCGGCGAACCGGTGCTGAGCGGTGTCGGGTTCGTCATCATCGTCGTCGGTGGGATAGCGCGGTACTGGAGCCGGAACCTCTTTTCGCGCGTCATCTTGACGACCGAAGTCTCCGAACGGCGCGCCTTCATTGATGAGCCCCTGACGATGACCGTCCGGCTTGGAAACAAGAAACTGCTGCCCCTGCCCTGGTACGAATGGCGGATGGCGCTCTCCGATGCGGTGCGGGTCGATGGTGAATCACTGAACTCCGCGGTCGTCCCGGGGTTGAGCTGGCTGCGGCGGTCCGGCGCCATGGGCTGGTACGAACACCGTACCTGGCGGTTTCAGCTCTCCGCCGGCGAACGTGGCTATATGCAGATTGGCCCGGCCGTGATCAAGTCCGCGGATCTGTTCGGAATATTTCCGGGTCAGCATCAAGTCGAGACCGTCCAGCACATCACGGTCTACCCGAGGGTTTTCGCGTTGGACGAAATGGGTCTCCCCGCTGAGCGCCCCTTTGGCGAACGAAAGGGCGGCAGCCGGCTGTTCGAAGACCCGTTACGCATCGCTGGCCTGCGCGAATACCGGCCCGGCGACCCGCTGCGCCGCATCGATTGGAAGGCCACCGCCCGCGCGGGCGACCTCCGTTCGCGCGTGTACGAGCCATCCGCCACCCAGCAGCTCTACATCTGCCTGAACATCGACACGATGGAGCACGCCTGGGAGGGCTATCTCAAAGATGAACTCGAGCGGGCCGTTTCGACCGCCGCGTCCGTCGCCACCTGGGCTGCCGGGGCGCGCTACGCCGTCGGATTGTTGGCGAATGGTTCCTTCCCGGACGCCGACCGCCCGATCCGCCTGCCCCCGTCCCGCAGCAGGGACCAGTTGACACGCCTCCTGGAAGCGCTCGCGGTCATCCAACCGCTGACCATGGGCGACCTCGCCGGCGCGCTGATGCGCGAGAGCAACCGCATCCCGGCGGGCTCCACCATCATCCTCGTGGCCTCGCTCATCCCCGATTCGCTGGCCGGCGTCATCGTCCGGCTGTTCGAACAGGGCCACAAAGTGCACGT
>JANXYE010000561.1 GCA_025350285.1 Chloroflexota bacterium | reverse complement strand
TATATCGACTGGCAGACCATCCAGGCCGGACCACCGGGGCCCGAGTTCACCGAAGCATGGATGCACTCCCTTGAGCCGGAGGCCCGGCGCAAGGACAAGGAGATCCTGCGCCAGTACCACGACCGCCTTGTCGAACTGAACCCCGCGGCGGCGGTCTACACGTACGACATGCTGGTAGAGGACTACCGGCTCGGCTTCTGCTTCTGGTGGTCGGGGATCATTACCCTGGGAGTCGGCACCCTGCCGAGCTTCGACCAGCCCGAAGGCGCACGGATGAAGCAGCTCTGGGGCAGAGGCCTCGAACGATCCAAGGCGGCCATGCGGGACCTGGACTGCCTGGGGCTGATCCGGGGGATCGCGGCGGGACTTCCGGACGATCCGGTCCCGGCCTAAGCGCGGGCCTATGCCGCTCGTTTCGTGCCGAACGGAGGCGCCGCGTAGAATGGCCGCTACCAACCCAGAACGGGGCTCCCCATGAAATTCGGCGTTTTTTACGAACTCCAACTCCCACGGCCGTGGACGGACGGCGCCGAGCACCGGCTCGTCAAGAACGCCCTGGCGCAGGTCGAACTGGCCGACAAGCTCGGCTACGACTACGCCTGGGAAGTCGAGCACCACTTTCTCGAAGAGTATTCGCACTCCTCCGCGCCCGAGGTCTTTCTGGCGGCCGCCAGCCAACGCACGAAGAACATCCGCCTCGGCCACGGCATCATCCAGCTCCCCACGAACCACCCGGCGCGGGTCGCGGAACGGGTCTCGATGCTGGACCTTGTGTCCGACGGACGGGCCGAATTCGGCATCGGTGAAGGTTCGAGCGTCACTGAACTTCACCCCTTCGACCGCAAATTCCGGGACAAGCGCGCCGTCTGGGAAGACGCCGTCCGCGCCGTAATCCCGATGTTTGGCGACGAAGGCGTCGAGTACCACGGGGAATACTTCGATTTTCCCCTGCGCAACGTCCTTCCCAAGCCCGTCCAGAAGCCGCACCCGCCAATCTGGGTGGCCTGTTCACAGCTCGAAACGATAGAGATGGCCGGACGCCGAGGCATCGGTGCGCTCGGCTTCCAGTTCGTCAGCGCTGAGGCGGCCCACGCCTGGGTCAACGCCTACTACAACCAGTTCACCAAACACCTCGATAAGCTGGCCGACTACCAGACGAACCCGGCCGTGGCCATCGTCAGTGGGTTCATGTGTGCCGAGACCGACGAAGAGGCGATCCGCCGCTCTGAAGGCTGGACGTTCTTCCAGTTTTCGCTCCAGTTCTACAACAGCCACGGCCCGGTGGTGCCCAATTCCGTGAACCTCTGGGAGGAATACCAGGCCTGGCGGGCGACCCCGAAGGGACAGGAAGCGCTGCGCAAGGGCGGTGGCCTCATCGGGTCGCCCGCCACCATCCGCGAGCGCCTGCGCAAGTTCGAAGAATCGAACGTGGACCAGGTCATCTTGCTCAACCAGGCGGGCAACAACAGCCACGAAGACATCTGCAGCAGTCTCGAACTGTTCGCCAAAGAGGTGATGCCCGAGTTCCACGATCGCGAGCCAGAGCACCAGGAGTGGAAGCGGCGCGTGCTGGCCGGTGAACTCTCACTGGAAGAGATCGACACGAAGCAGTACTGGATGCCTTCGAACCAGACGCCGGCGGCGAAGCTCAAAGAGAAGGGGATTTCGCCCCAACTCGCGGCGTCGGCAGCCTACGAAAGGGATCTGGTGCGGCCAGTTTAGGTCCAGGTTCGGTCGTCCAGGTTCGGTCAATCGGAGGCAGAAATGGCGCACTTCATCCTCGTTCACGGTGCGCGGCATGGCGCCTGATGCTGGTACAAGGTAAGGCCGCCCCCCTTCTCCGCCGCGCTGGACCTGGCGCGCCACCTCGACTCGTTGACCTGAACCGGCCCAACCCGGAGAAAAGGACCGCATGCGTTACGAAATCAAGTACAGCCCAGCGTTCGCTCTCGGCGTCGTCCAACTCGAAGGCGGGGAGGCCGTCCGCGCCGAGGCCGGAGCGATGGTGAGCATGTCGCCAACCATCCAGATGCAGACCGAGGCGCGCGGCGGCGTCTTCAAGGGGCTGAAACGCTCCGTACTCGGCGGCGAGAGCTTCTTCATCAACACGTTCACGGCTGCCGCGGGGGGCGGCGAAGTGACGTTCGCACCGGCGCTGCCGGGCGACATCATCGCACTCGAGATAGCGGGGCAGTCGCTGCTGATCCAGTCTGGCTCATACCTGGTGAACACCGCGGGCATCGAAATCGACACCAAGTTCGGCGGCGGGCGGACCTTCTTTTCGAGCGAGGGCCTCTTTCTCATAAAAGCCACCGGCACGGGCACGATCTTTCTGTCGAGCTACGGCGCCGTGCACCAGCTCGACCTCGCGGCGGGCCAACAGTACATCGTTGACACCGGCCACATGGTCGCGTTCGACGAGTCGGTGACGTACGAGGTGACCAAAGCGGCGGGGTGGAAGTCGACGCTCTTCGGTGGCGAGGGCCTGGTCGTGCGGCTCACGGGACCAGGGCGGTTCTACATGCAGACGCGGGCGCCGAGCAGCTTCCTCTCGTGGCTGATCCCGAAATTGCCGGGGCGGCGGGAGTAGGCGGCGATCTGCCGATATGCTAATCTGCCTGTATGCGAACGACCTTGAACCTCAATGACGAGCTGGCCCACCAGGCGAAGATCCTTGCCGTGCGGGAAAAGCGGACGTTCACTTCAGTGATCGAGGACGCACTTCGCGCCGAGTTGGTCCGCGTGAGCGAGGTGCCCCAAAAAGCCAAGAGGAAGCCGTTACCCTTGATAGAGATGGTGTTCCCGGACAATCTGGATACGTCCGACAACTCGGCGGTCCTCGACTACCTGGACGAAATTGATGGACCTCCCCGACGTTAATATCCTGGTGTACGCCGCCAATCCACTGGCGCCGCAGCACGATGTCTCCAGAGGCTGGCTCGAAAGAGCACTGGATGGCGGCCAGCGATTCGGTCTCTCGGAACTGGTGCTGAGCGGATTCATGCGGGTCGCCACGCTCGCTGGCAAACCCCGCCACCCGGAGGCCGCGAGCATGGCGCGTGAGTTCGTCCGAAGTCTCCGCGCGTCCCCGCAAGCGACGGCCATTCGACCGGGCGCGCGACACTTCGAGATCTTCCTCGAACTTTGCGAGTCGCTCGACTTGCAAGGGAATCACATCCCGGATGCCTATCACGCCGCGTTGGCGATTGAGTCCGGATGTAGATTCGTGACCGCCGACCGGGGATTCGGCCGGTTCCCGGGGCTGGATTGGCGGCTGATCGAGTAGCGGGTGCCTCTAAGCCGCCGCCCCGGCGATAATCGTGAGGCCAGTCGTGGCCCGGGTGGCGTTCGTGGAGATCCCGCTCTTTCCCCTTCGCACGGTGCTCTTTCCCGGCATGCCGCTGCCTCTCCAGATTTTCGAAGAGCGCTATAAGGCCATGACCCGCGAATTACTGGATCGCGGTGGCGAGTTCGGCGTGCTCCTCATCCGGCAGGGGAGCGAAGTCGGCGGCGGCGCCGTCCCATACGCCATCGGTAGCACCGCGACGATTGAGGAGTCCCAGGAGATCCAGGGCGGGCGCTTCGCCCTCACGGCGCGCGGCCGGCGCCGCTTCCGGCTGAAGAGAATGCTCCCCTCCCGGCCATATCCGTTCGGCGAAGTCGAATACGTCACAGACGACGAATGGACGCCGGACCCGCGCCTCCAACGCGCCCTCGAAACGGTCCGGGCGACATTTCCGGTGTACTTCCGCATGGCCCTCTCACTCTCCGACCAGTGGGCAAGGGGGATGAAACTGCCTTCACCGCCGCACGAGCTCGTGAACTTCCTCGCCCCCTGGATCCAGGTCGATGAGCACATCAAACAGCGCCTCCTTGAGATCGAACCCGCCGTCGATCGGCTCGCCCAGCTCGCCGAAGTGCTCGACGACCTCCTCACCCGAACACGTGAACAGGTCACCGAACATCAGCGCGAGAAGTACGCTGGCCTCGGCTCGGGGAATTGAACGAGCGTCACGGCCAGCGTCGCGGTATCGTGAGCGCCGCCGCCGCGCATCCTGGGCCAGGGGGCCAAAAATCATGAACCTGCCCGAACTCTCGGCCCGAGCGGTCGGCGTCCGCCAGCGCTATGCGGCACTGGAAACAGCCAAGTACGGGCGCCCATGGACTCGTGAAGACGTGGCCATGGGCCTCGTTGGCGATATCGGTGACCTGATGAAGCACGTCATGGCCCACCAGGGTATCCGCAAGATGCCCGGCTCCGAGGAGCGGATCGCTCACGAACTGGCGGACTGCCTCTGGTCGATTCTCGTCCTCGCCGAGATGTACGGTATCGGCCTCGAAGGGGCCTTCCTTCGTACAATGGACGACATCGAAGCGCATATCGACGGCGAAACCGCGCGCCTGGAGGACCTATGACGGACCCGCGGCCTTTCGCCGGTATCACCGTCATTGAATTTGGCCAGTTCATCGCGGTGCCCTACTGCGCCCAACTGCTGGCGGATGGCGGAGCGCGAGTGATCAAGATCGAACCGCACGGAGGCGATCCGGTGCGCGCGCTGGCGCCGCTCGCCCCGGGAGAATCGCGTCACTTCATCTCGCGAAACCGGGGTAAGCGCTGTCTCCAGCTCGACCTTCGCCACCCGCGCGCGGCCAGCATTATCCGGGCGCTGTTTGAACAGGCCGACGTGGCGCTGTTCAACCTCCGGCCGGGCCTTGGCGCTGAACTCGGGCTCGACTACGGGGCACTCTCGCCCCTCTATCCGAGGCTCATCACCGGCAACGTGACGGCCTTCGGCAAGGACGGCCCGGATGCCAACCTCGCGGGGATGGACCTCGTTGTGCAGGCGCGAAGCGGACTCATGACCGCTATGGGACGGCTGATCGACGGGCTGCCCGCGGCCGGCGACACGCCCGTTATCGACTTCATGTGCGCGATGACCCTCGCATTCGGCATCTCGACGGCGCTCTACCGGCGCGAACTCACGGGGCACGGGAGCGAGGTCGATGTGTCGCTGCTGGGTGCGGGCATCGCCCTGCAAACGACGATGCTGACGCGCGTGGACGCCGTCGATCGGCCGGTTCACGAAGCGGCCGCGGGCCAACTGAACGCCGTTCGCGCGGACGGACGGGGCTTCGTGGAGCAGATGGCGATAAGCCCGAGCGCGCGCGCCAGCCACATGACCGGCATCTACTACCGCACACTCGCCACGCGCGACTCGGCAATCGCGATCGCCTGCTCGAGCCCGGCCAATCAGCGGCGCTTCATGGCGGCAATTGGGATGACCGACGAGGCGCTCGACCAGAAAATGCCACGGGCCGAGCAGCCCGCGCACTACGCCGTGCTCCAGACGGCGGTCGAGGCCCGGTTGCGAGAGCGCACAACCGCCGAGTGGAAGGCGGCGTTCGACGCAGCCGGACTCCCGGCCTCACCCGTGCTCCTGACCTTCGAACTGTTCGAAGATGACCAGCCGCTGCTCAACGGCATGCTGCGCGACTTGCGTCACCCTGCGCTGGGCGACGTCCGCCTTCCAGCGCCTCCGCTCTCCATAGGCCCGGGCAGCTTCGAGCCGGGTCCGTTCGCGGCGCCCTTCGGGTCGGAGGCGCGATCGATTCTCGCGGAATTCGGGCTGACGGAAGCCGAAATCGAGTCAGCAATCGCCGAGAATGCGGTCCTTAGCTTTCCGGCGGAATACGGCTGAAAGACGGCTGGCCTGAACCACCGGGTTCGCTCAGGCGGCGAGCAGCGGCTGCCATTCGCGCCGCAGGATCCGCATGCCCTGGAGCACGGTGTCGAGCGTAAAACCGAGCGCGCCCTTTTCGCAGAGCGTCGAACAGTAGGTCATCTTCAACGACGTGGTCGTTGAGCGCTTCCAATCGTAGCGGGCGCCGCATCGTTGACACGTGCGCCTGTCGCGGGGTTCCATGCCTGTCTCCTGCCGAATCGCCATCCCACCGGAATCATCTTCTGTGATGATCATCGGCAGGCGATGTCGGCGGGCGCACGTCAGCGGCAAAGAATGTTGCAACTCCGTTTACGTGTACGTTGCCGGCCTGGAGCGACGCACACGCGGCCGGGTGCGATTCAGCGTTTTGCATCAGAGGCCGCAGGGGAGCCGGCCATGTCCTTCGACCTCGAATCAGGGCTTGGACGGTCTTCACGGCCCCGACGGCGGGCGGCGTCATCGTGACCGCTCCCAGGAGGTCGCGTACTGTTCCGCTCACACCGCTGGACGCGCAAAACTCTTGAATCGCACCCTGCGGCCTAGCGCTGGACCCACGCGTCAATAGCGGCGTGGTGCTCTTCGAAGTGCTTGAGCCCCACCCCCTGGAGCGCACGGCTGCCGAAGCCGTCCGGTCCGTAGGTGTCATCGTTGAGTGCTTTGAGTCCCGCATAGAACTCGTGGAATGCCATATCGAAGTCGTCCAGGGCGGCCGTACCAGCTCTCGCCTCGGTGGTAAAGCGGGCGTTCCACTCGTCCTCAGGCTCGTAATAGCCGCGCGGGTGCGCCTCTCCGCCCATGGCTACCGCCGTGAGGTCCACGGCGAGGGCGCGATACCAACCGGCCATGTGCGCGAGCAATTCGGCCAGCGTCCAATCACCCAGCCCGGCGCGTTGGAACCAGTCGTCGGGAAGCATCGAAAAGAGGTCACGAAACTGGACGTAGGCGACTTCGAGGTCGGCAATCTGCTCGGCTTTGGTGGGCAACGGGGTATACCTCCTGGCTACCGCCGTGAGGCGAGCCACGCGTCGATTTGGGCGCCGTGCTCGGCCAGGTGGTGTAACCCGGCGCCATCAAGCAGTCGATTCCCGATCTTCGGCTTGCCTTCGGGGCTCACGCCGAACTGCTCGTCCGGCACCGCCTTCGCCGCCTCGACGTACTCTCTGAAGCGCAGGTCGAAGGCCGCGAGCTGGTTTCGGCCCGGGCTTGCCGTTGCCGTGAACTTCGCGTTCCACGCATCGGCGTTGCCGTAGTCAACGCCTTCGGGCACCGGGCGCTGGCCAGCGGCCACCCGGCCAAGGCCCGCCGTCATCTCCTTAGCCCAGCCCGCCATGTGAGCCAGCAGCTGGCTCAGATTCCACTGGCCAAGCCACTGCTCCATCCACGCTTCATCGGGGAGATCCGCGAACTTCGTCCGGAAGGCCGCCACCTTCGTCTCCAACTCGGCGATAACTTCGGTCTTGCTCGACATCATCTGACCTCCAACGACTGGGATTCTACGCGATCCCGGCGAGCTTCTTCGCATACTCCAGCGTGCGCTTCGAATCGTAGGCGCGGCTGATCATCAGCTTCTCGGCTTCGAGCGAGCCCTCGGCGTGGATGGCGAGCACGGCGTGGTAGCCGCCGAAGTCGCCCGTCGTGAGGTCGCTGACCATGTTCATGGCGCGCGTCCGCAGTTCACCGTCGGCCCCGGCGCGGCCCGCGAGGTACTTGCGCAGCAGGTCTCCGGTATCGGGATTCGCGAAGTCTTCGACGCCCGGGCCCGTCACAAGCATCCCGCCCGCGATGTCCTGCACGTGCTGGAGGGCTTCGTGGTAGTTGTGGGCGAAGTGCCACTTGGCCATGTTCGTGGTCAGCGCGTCGGGCGCGTAGATGCCCTGGTCGTCGGGTTTCCCGCGCAGCGCCGCCATGTCCACCAGGGCACGCAGCGTTTCCGCGTAGCTGATGAGCCAGGTCAGCTTGTCGCGCACGTGCGCCGCCTTCGTGATGCCGTTGAGATCGGCCATCAGGAGCGCGGACCCGATGAGGGCATCGACCAGTGGGAGCTTATAGGAGACCGCCGTGAAGCGGTGGTACTCGACGAAGCCGAGGGCGATCGGGGCGGCGAAATCGTATTCGCCCGCGAGGAAGACGCGATCCCACGGCACGAAGACGTCATCGAAGATGGTGATCGTCTCCATCATCTTGCGCTCGGCGCTGAGCGGCGCGTCGAATTCGTGCTTCGGCGAGCCCCCATACGGGCTCGCGATAAGCTTCACGCCGGGGGTGTTTACGGGAATCGCGAAAGCGACGGCGTAATCCGCTTCGGCGGCGGACATCGCCTTTGTCGGAAGGACGATGATCTCGTTCGTGTTGGTCGTGCAACTGGTGTGGATCTTCGCCCCGCGTACCACGATGCCATCCTCGCGGCGCTCGACGATGTGCGTGAAGAGGTCCGGGTCGGCCTGGTTGAGCGGCCCCTGGCTGCGGTCGCCCTTCACGTCGGTCTGAGCTACGGAAATCGTCAGGTCGTTGTCGCGCACGTATTGATAGAAGGCCTGAACGTTCTTGAGGTAGTTCGTTTCGTACTTCTGATCGACGAGCCGGGTGACCTTATGCAGGCCGAAAATGGCGTCGCTGCCGATCTCCTTGACCAGCACAACGAGCGTCTTGCCGGCGGCCGTCGCCGCTTCGATGAGCTGGCTCCGCTTCAGCAGATCGTCAGTGCCGCGAGGGATTTTGAAGTAGCGGCTGTAGGTATCGCCGTCCTCGGTGACGACGGAGAGTTCGCGGGTGGCCGGGTCTTCAGCCATTTCGTAATCGAGGCAGGCGTGATGCACGGCCTTCTGGATGACCGGGTGTGTGGTCACGTCGGCGACCTTTTCGCCGCGATACCAGACGGCCCGGCCGTCTTTGAGGGAGTCGATGTACTGCTGGGGGGTGCGAAGGCCCATGGAGTTCTTAGTCCTGAGTTCTGAGTTCGGGTGCCGGGTCATGATACAGACCTCGGGGCAGCGGGCGACCGGCGCTATCTGGTAGACCCTGCACGCATGGCAGTGGTACGTATTCGCCGAGGACAGATCACAATCCCCGCAGAACTGCGTCGGGCGGCGAACCCGCCGCCTGGCTTCAGCGCCGGTCGCCCGCTGCCCCGAGGTCTGTATCATGACCC
>JANXYE010000507.1 GCA_025350285.1 Chloroflexota bacterium | reverse complement strand
TGTCGTGCCCAGGGCTGCGCCGTCCAGCCCCGGCAGCACCGTCGTCGCCGGCACGAGCACTTCGCGCAGGAGAGCGGCGCGCGCGGGGAAGTGGACGTAGAGGGATCGCAAGGCGACGTGGGCTTCGCGCGCGACTTGCGTCATCGTGAACGTCTCGATGCCCTCGGCGGCGACCCGCCGCGCCGCCCCAAGAATCGCTGAGCGCGTTGCCGCGAGCTGGGCGTCGCGGGCGGTCCGGTCGTAGGTTCGCCTCATGGTGCATAGAACATGCAATAAATGCATCAATCGCGCAATGATTGTTGCGCGACAGCAGCGCCCCGGCCGATAGTAGCCACATGAACCGCAACGAGTACGTCTTCGCCCCGGCCTCACCGGGGCGCGACCTTCGCTCCTGAACCTCGTCCCGGTAGCGTTCCGCAACCTGATCCGCTCTCTCCCCCTCGCCCGCGCAGTCGGGAGAGGGGGCCGGGGGGTGAGGGCCAACCCCAAGGAGTAACCATGTCTGAGAAGATTTACGTGTTCGATACCACCCTGCGCGACGGGGAGCAGTCCGCCGGCGTTGCCTTCACCGTCTCCGAGAAGGTCGAGATCGCGACGCAGCTCGCCCGCCTCGGTGTGGACATCATTGAGGCCGGCTTCCCCTGCTCAACCCCTGGCGACCTCGAAGCGGTTCAGGCCGTCGCGAGAGCGGTGAAAGGCCCGACCATCTGCGCCCTCGCCCGCGCCGTTGAGAGCGACGTGGACACGGCCTGGGAAGCGCTGCACGTCCCCGGCGTCGAAGAACCGCGCATCCACGTCTTCATCAACAGCTCGGATATCCAGATGGCCCACCAGCTCGGAAAGGACCGGGAGCAGGTCCTCACCCAGGCCGAGGCGATGGTCAAGCGCGCGGCGAAGTACACGAGCAACGTCGAGTTCAGCCCCATGGACGCGACCCGCGCCGACCCGCGCTTCATCTTTCAGATCGTCGAACGCTGCATCGACGCCGGGGCCACGACCATCAACATCCCCGACTCCGTTGGGTATGCCATCCCGGAAGAACTTGGCGGCCTCTTCCGCGCGATCTTCGAAAACGTGCCGAACATCCACAAGTGCCGCGTGAGCTTCCACGGCCAGAATGACCTCGGGCTCTGCACCGCGAACACCCTGACCGCCATCCAGAATGGCGCCCGCCAGGTGGAACTCACGATCAACGGCATCGGCGAACGCGCGGGCAACACCTCGCTCGAAGAGGTGGTGATGGCGATCAAGACGCGCAAGGACTTCCTGCCCTTCTACACGGACATCAACACCTACGAAATCTGGAAGTCGAGCAAGATGGTCGAGCGCTACTCGGGCATCCAGGTGCAGTGGAACAAAGCCGTCGTCGGCAAGAACGCCTTCCGCCACGCCTCGGGCATTCACCAGGATGGCATCCTCAAGATGCGCGAAAACTGGGAAATCATGGATCCCACGGAGATCGGCATGCCCCGCGCCAGCGCCGAGGAGTCGCTCGTTCTCGGGAAGCTCTCCGGCCGGCACGCGTTCAAGATCCACATGCACCGGCTCGGCTACGACCTGAACGACAACGAACTGGCCCGCGCCTTCGCCTCCTTCAAGGAACTCGCCGACAAGAAGATCGAAGTCGACAACCGCGACCTGGTCGCCATCGTCACCCAAAACGTCAGTGGCGAAGACCTCCAGCGCTGGCGGCTCGAAAGCGTGCAGGTGACTACCGGCACGAACATGGTCCCGATGGCGACCGTGACCATCGCTGGCCCCGAAGGCACCGTCACGGCGGCGGAGACCGGCGACGGCCCCGTCAACGCCATCTACAAGGCGATGAACCGGCTCACGGGGCTTAACCCGCGGCTCGACGAGTACCTCGTGAAGGCCGTCACCGAGAACGCCGACGCCCAGGGCGAAGTAACCGTGCGCGTGGAGCAGGAGGGACGCACCTGGACGGGCCGCGCCAGTGACACGGACATCATCGTGGCGAGCGCCAAGGCCTACCTCAGCGCGCTGAACCGCATGTCGGCGGTAAACGCCCGTAACGATGAGGTTCGGGCCAACCCGTAGTCCGCTGGGGCGGGCGCTTGCTCGCCCCTACAATCCCGTGCATGCGGTTCTTTCCCGGTGTTCGTTACTGGCGTCTGGGCGTGCTCCCGATGGTGTTGCTGGGGGCGATGCTCGTTTCGGCCTGCGAAAAGCCGGACGCGTCCTATCTCACCTCGCCCTCGGCCGACCTCCTCATCGGCACGACCACGGGCAACGTCGCGTTCCTCCCGCCGGAAACCGCGCCAGATCCAGTGGCGTCCCCGGCTGGCTGGGACGAGCGACTGGAACTCGCGCTCTTCGGTGAACTGGAGGACGGCACCGACGCCCTCCGCATCGTACTCACGATGAAGGCCCAGGCCGGCAAGGGCTTCGAGGTCTGGCTTTCCAACGCACAGGGCACCGTCGCCCGCTGGAGCGGAGGTTCATCGAAGCCCTACAACGGCGTCGTCTGTTTCCAGATGCCGATGACGGCGAAGGTCAAGGACAAGGCCACTGGCGTCACGCACGCTGACGCGATGAACCTGCCCCTGGGCGTCTACACGGCCACCGTGGTCTTCCGGGATGTGGAGACGGGCGTGTTCGCGGCGAAGGCGCTGAAAGTGACCGGGAACGTCCCCCAGCTCAAGGGCGAGGCCCCGGGCCCGGACTCGAAGGTCTTCCGGGATCTCCTCGGGTGCCCCCGTGGGAGCTGACGCCACTCCCGTCCTGGTTCGGGTTCTGGACCGATGTGCGCCCGGTTCCTGAAGACTGGCTCGGCCGCCTGTCCGGCGAGAGGCGGCCGCGAATGTCGTTCGAAACAGGCTAAGATGAACCGACCCCACACCCGCGCGAGGCGCCCCATGGCCGACTGGTACACCCACATCGACGCCGACCGCAAAGCGTTCATTGAGCGTCAGCACATGTTCTTCGTGGCGACCGCGCCGTCGGACCCGGAGGACGGGTTTCCGAACGTCTCGCCGAAAGGCCGCACGCTCGTGGCGACAGTGACGGCGATCGGGTGAGAATGGTCATGTTTGTCCGATGGGCACATGGGTCGTTCCTCCTGCAAAGTTGTTTTCTCAGTGCGTCGTTAGCCAAGCGCCCGGCACGTCATCCGTCGTTG
>JANXYE010000495.1 GCA_025350285.1 Chloroflexota bacterium | reverse complement strand
ACTAATGATCATCCGCTACCACCGTATCGTCGAACCCCACTCGCGATTAAACCGACAGGCTCCTAGACCTCGACGGCCGCCTGGCGGAACGGGACCGGCTTGCCGCTGCGCATATCGACGGCGGAGAAGCGGCCAGCCTTGAGCTCGGCGATAAGCTCGCGCTCGTCGTGGATCTCTTTGTCGAAGTAGGTGGCGCACTTGCCCACATCGCTGATGGCGTGGGAATCCGTGCCGGCCGTGCCGGGGAGTTTCATCATCTCGGCCAGGCGGCGGGAGAACTCGTTCTCCTTTTCGCTGCCGCGGCCGTTCAGTTCTTCGAGACCGGAAACGTACTGGTAGGCCGGATTGCGGCTCGCCTTGTCCAGTGCGGAGCCATATTCCTCGTCGTTGCGGCTGAACCAGGGCATCTGCCGGCGGTACGGGTGGGCGGCCACAAGGACGCCTTCGGCGCGGTCGGTGTAGCTGGCCAGCTCACGCGAGCGGTGCATGCCGAAGACGTAGCGGTCTATCCCGAAGGCGAGGATGTGGCCGTCATCGGTGCTGATTTCAACGCCCGCGAGCACGAGAAAGTTGTGCTTGGCGCGGAGTTCTTCAATGGACTTCATATCCCAGACAGTATCGTGTTCGGTGAAAACGACGGCATCGAGCCCGGCCGCTTTCGCACGGACCACGAGGTCGTCTGGGTTCAGCACGCTATCGTGGGAGCGGGGCCAAGTGTGGCTGTGGAGATCTATCAGCATACGGCGACCCAGTGACTATAACGGCGGCCCTGCAAAGAGCGAAATCGGCCTTGCGGCGCCGAACGCGCCCGGCGTGGACGGGCGCGCTCGGCGAGGGTAGCGTGGCCCATGTCCTACGACACGCAGCGCCGTACTCCTCGCAGATCTCGTCCTCAAGCACGCCGGGAGGCATGTCATGCACGCTCTGCAAATACAACA
Source organism: Chloroflexota bacterium (assembly GCA_025350285.1). GTDB lineage: Bacteria > Chloroflexota > Dehalococcoidia > Tepidiformales > Tepidiformaceae > JANXYE01. Next base: position 3,244 of record JANXYE010000495.1, on the reverse strand, counting down.
CCAGGCGCCTAACTACGACGGATGGAAGGCCGCCTTCGACGATGACCCGGTTGGCCGGGAACGGTCGGGCGTACGGCGATGCCGCGTTCTGTGGCCCATCGACAACCCCAAGACGTGATGATCGAACTCGACTTCGACGACGCCGCACACGCCGAGGCTCTTCTGTCGGCGATGCCGGGAATTGGGCGAACGTCCAGGACACGATCATGGTGAACCCGGCGACCCAGATATTGGAGGTCGCCGAGACCCGGGAATAGTGACCGCCATCGCCGGCCCCGCGACAGCGAGAGTCAGATCGCGAATCACACAGCAACGCATGGCGGATGCATGGTGGGCGGTACTGGACTCGAACCAGTGGCCTCGTCGGTGTGAACGACGCGCTCAACCGCCCGGCGACCGGCGGAGTCTCGCGCTGACTGCCGCTACGTATGCATCGAGGTCTCCGAGGTGATTGGCCAGGACGTCCTGGACGATCGTCAGGTCCACGTCTGCGTAGCCATGCACGAGGATGTTCCGGAACCCGGCCATGTTCGAGACGCGATCGGCGAGGTCCCTCGCGAGCCAGCCTGCCCGCGCCAGACGGTCGAACATTTCGCGGTTCGTCGCAGGCTCGCCCAGGCGCTCTTCCGAGACGATGTGCGAAGCCACGTCGAGCGCGGCCTGGATGCTGAGCTGAAGCGTATGCTCAACGAACCGCTGCTCTCTGATATCAGTGGCGATGTCCTTGGGCCGGGCGAGCTGACGCAATTCGCGGAGGCAGGTTTGGATAAACGCGAGCTTCTTGGCGATCAGCTCCTCGTCGATCATGCGGCGCCTCGGCGCCGATATTCACTCAGATACGGGAGCAAATCGTAGTACTCATTGCGCCTGGCCACTTCGAACGCGATACGGGCGGACGGGTCCCGCTCAATCAGGAGTTGCCCATCACGGAGCACTCGGTGAACAAGGTCGGCTGGTGAGGCGCGCGCGTCGATCAGGTCACAGCGGCGCTTGCAGGCGCGCTCAACGCTATCTCTAAGCTGGTCCAGTGGCCCGCCGAGGCGGCCATCGATAGGCCCGGGAAACAGGACGGCGATATCGATATCGCTGTCCCTCGACGCGGTCCCTCGCGCGAAGCTTCCGAAAAGGTACGCGGCGAGCAGACGCGGCTCGGCAGCCAGCGCTTCGCGCGCACATTCAACGGCGTTGAGGGCCGGTTGACCTTCCATGGCCCTTGAGCATAGCAGGCCGGATAGATGACGCCGGATGCATGGTGGGCGGTACTGGACTCGAACCAGTGGCCTCGTCGGTGTGAACGACGCGCTCTAACCAACTGAGCTAACCACCCCAGCAGCGAACGCTGACTATACACCCGCGCTGGGTCAACGGGCGAGAGCCAGCCGCCGCCGCCATTGAATAGAGCACCCGGAGGCCGCATACTGAGTACCCCGTGCCGAAGTGGCGGAATGGCAGACGCGCTACGTTCAGGGCGTAGTGTCCGCAAGGGCGTGCGAGTTCAAATCTCGCCTTCGGCACCAGCACGGTTCACGGGCGCCCGTAGCGCAGAGGATAGCGCGTTTGGTTGCGGACCAAAAGGTCGGAGGTTCGAGTCCTCCCGGGCGTACCACTCCAGATTCGCCGGCTCCGCAAGCCGGTTGAAACCCGCCGGGCGGGTCGTTCGGTCGGGCCACGAGATTAACTCGGCGGTGATGCGGCTACCTCTGAACGCTCCAGCGTCACGTTCGCGACTGTCTCCTCCACTTCGCGCATCATGTCTCGTACACGCCGCGATACCCGAGAAGGAGAAGCACCATGGCCTGGGATTTCCACACCGACCCCGACTTTCAGAAAGAGATCGACTGGATCGACGAGTTCGTCCGTGAAGAGGTCGAGCCGCTGGAGTACGTGCTCGGCAGCCCGGTCGACCTGAAGCAGCCGCGCTTCGAAGAACTCGTGCGGCCGTTGCAGGCGCGGGTGAAGGAGCGCGGACTCTGGGCATGCCACCTTGGCCCCGAACTGGGCGGCAAGGGATACGGACAGGTCAAGCTCGCCTTGATGAACGAACAGTTCGGGCGGACGCGCTTCGGGCCGGTGGTCTTCGGGGCGCAGGCGCCGGACACGGGCAACTCGGAGATCCTCGCCCACTACGGCACCGCCGAGCAGAAGGAGCGCTACCTCCAGCCGCTGCTCGACAACAAGATCGTCTCCTGCTTTTCGATGACCGAGCCGCAGGGCGGGGCCGACCCGACCCAGTTCCGCACGACCGCCATCGCGGACGGCGACGAATGGGTCATTAACGGCGAGAAGTGGTTCTCGTCGAACGCGAAGTACGCCTCGTTCTTCATCACGATGGCCGTGACGGACCCGGACGCGGCGCCGCACCAGCGGATGTCGATGTTCATCGTGCCGGCCGAGACGCCCGGCATCGAGATCCTCCACAACCTCGGGTTCCACGGCGAGGCGGACCACAACCACGCCCACATGCGCTACGACAACGTCCGCATCCCGCGGCAGAACATGCTCGGCGCGCCGGGGCAGGCGTTCGTGGTCGCGCAGACGCGGCTGGGCGGTGGGCGCATGCACCACGCCATGCGCACGGTCGCGCAGGCGCAGAAGTGCTTCGACCTGATGTGCGAACGGGCGCTCTCGCGCACGACCAAAGGCGAGCGGCTCGGCGACAAGCAGCTCGTCCAGCAGATGATCTCGGACACCTGGATCCAACTGCGCCAGTTCCGGCTGCTGGTGCTCGAAACGGCCTGGCTGATCGACCACCACAACGACTACCTGAAGGTGCGCAAGAACATCTCGGCGGTGAAGGCGACGATGCCGAAGGTGTTGCACGACGTGGCCTCGGCGGCGCTCCAGGTGCACGGCGCGCTCGGGATCTCGACGGAGATGCCGTTCACGGACCTGATCATCAACTCCTACCACGTCGGGCTCGCGGACGGCCCGACGGAGGTGCACAAGATCACGGTCGCGCGCCAGCTGCTGCGGGAGTACGAGGCCGGGGATGAGATCTTCCCACGGGGGTATCGTCCGAAGCTGCGGGACATGGCTCGTCAGCGGTACGGGGCGTTGCGGGCGGGGTGAGGGCGGGGGCGGCGTCCTATCAATCGCGCGTCAGCGCTACGGCTACGTCTCTCGCCGACTTTACCCATGCACTCAAGTCGGACGTGGTCTTCGCGGCCTCGAAGAGGGGACCGCTGTGAGCGATCTGATTGCGAATGCGCTCTGTTGTCACGAAAAATGCTTGCCGGTCCTTTTG
>JANXYE010000525.1 GCA_025350285.1 Chloroflexota bacterium | reverse complement strand
GCAACCGCAACCCCCGCCCTTACACGTGGACCGCCACCGTCGAACTCATCCTCGCCAAGGTCGGCCGTGCCGAGAGCGCTCTCAGCCGCGTAAAAGACTCTTCGGTTGCACTACACTAGCGCCGGAGGCGTGACTGGCCTCGAACGGCGGCCTGGGCTGGCCGGGCTGGCTATTACCATGGTGGGCCTCCGCCTCCACTATACCCGACTGGCGGGCCACCGGACGCAGGCCGCTCCCTCCGTTATAGTTCGCTCCAAACGAAACATCGGAGTTCACCCATGGTAGAGTCCGCCTTAAACGCTAAGGTCCACGCGCTCCTGCTCGAACAGATCGAGCGCGGTACACAGCTCGGAACCCAGGTCTGCGCCTATCGCAACGGCGACGTCATCGTCGATACCTGGGCAGGTCAAATGGGCCCGGCCGATCCTCGCCCGGTCCAAGCAGACACCCTGTTCAACTGCTTCTCCACGACCAAGGGCGTGGCCGCCGCCGCCCTTCACATCCTCGCCGACCGCGGCCTCATCGATTACGACGCCCCCGTCACCAAGTACTGGCCGGCCTTCGGCAAGAACGGCAAAGAGAAGGTCACCGTCGCCCAGGCCATGAGCCACCAGGCCGGCCTCCACGCCGTCCCGCACCCGCTCACCATCGAGTTCGTTCAGGACTGGGACGCCGGACTTCGCTGGATCGAGGACGGCGTCCCAGCCTACGAACCTGGCACCGACACCGGCTACCACGCGCTCACCTACGCCTGGGTCGCTGGTGGCATCATCCAGCATGCCTCCGGGCGCCACATCAAGGACGTGATCCGCGAGGATATCGCCCTGCCCCTTGGCATCGCCGGCCAGATGTTCGTCGGTATCCCCGATGCCCTCGACGACAGGCTGGCCACCCTCATGACCGCCGCCGAGCAGGGGACCGTCGAGCCGCTGCCCATCCCGCCCGACCACGATTTCTTCAAGGCTATGCCGACCGATTCGCAGCTCGATTTCAACGACATGCGCGTCCGCCAGTCGTGTATCCCGTCGGCCAACGGCCACTTCACCGCACGTGCCCTCGCCCGCATGTACGCCGCCCTCGCCAACGGCGGCCAGACCGACGGCGTGCGGCTCGTCTCAGAAGTGCGCATCCCGTCCATGTATCGCCTCATGGTCGATACGCCGGACCGAGTCATCCTCGGCATGCCGATCCGTAAGGGGATCGGCTTCTTCCTCGGCGGGAAGATGATGGGCGTGAGCGGGGCCCAAGGCCCGCGCGAAACGAGCTTCGGCCACGCCGGTGCGGGCGGCTCGATCGCCTTCGCAGACCCTGAAGTTGGCCTCAGCGTCGCCGTTACCATCAACAAGATGCTTTCCACGCTGACCGCCGAGGGCCCAACTTTCGAAATCTGCCAGCTCATCCGCGAAGAGCTCGGGGTGAACGAGTGACGCTGATCCGCGCGGCCATCTTCGATATCGGCGGGGTGCTCACCAGTTCCCCCGTCATCGCGATCCGCGACTACCTGAGCGTCGAGGGCGTCGATTACGCCGTCCTCGGGCCGATGATCGCAGACCACGACCTCGCCTGGTCCCGCTGGGAACGCAGCGAGATTACCGGCGAGCAGTTCATCGACCAGTTCGAGGCAGAGGCCCGCGAACGGGGCGTCGCCGTCAGCGCCGAGGGCGTGATGAACGCGGCCTTTGGCACACAGTCGGTACGGGACGACATGGTCAACGTCGTGCGTCACCTGCGCGGCAAGGTCCGGCTCGGCTGCATCACGAACAACGTCCTCCGAGACGACTCGCGCCCCCGCACCCTGGACATCTACGATCTCTTCGAACACGTGATCGAGTCGGCGAAGTCCGGGATGCGCAAGCCCGACCCGCGAATCTACCACGCCGCCTGCGAAGCCCTCAGTGTGCAACCGGAGGAGGCCGTCTTCCTCGACGATATCGGCGTCAACCTGAAGGGCGCCAAGGCCGTCGGCATGGTCACGATCAGGGTGGACCAGACAACCAGCGCGATCGACGAGTTGGAGCGCGTCCTCGGGATACCACTCCCGAGGGGGTAGTAGTTCATCGAGAAAGTCCCAAATAGGCGTTCACCCCCGCGAAACGTCGCCCCCCTCTCCCGCGTCCTTCCGGGGAAGGACGAAGTCGGGAGACCCCATGGCCAATGGCCGGGACAGCGGATGAAAACCACGGCCGTGCTCCCCTCGCCCGCGCACGGGAGAGGGGCTGGGGGTGAGGGCATACGGCCAGGCGGCCCCTATTTTCAGAGCAGAGGGGGCCCGGGGGGTGAGGGCGGCGCGCCGCGGCGCTGACTTTCTCCATTGCGTATTAGCCCAGCCGTCCCTACTCGTCGTCGAACGTCGAGCGGGCGTCCTGCAGCGCGGCGATAAGGTCGGCCGCTTCCTGCGTCGAGACCTTCCCCTGCTCAAGCAGCTGGAGCACGCGCAATTCTTCCGATTCGCGGCGCCGGCGGGCGCCTTCGCGCGCGTCGCGCTGGGGCTTCGTGCCCGCCGGCGGTGGCGCCGGAGCCGCGCCTTCGGCGGGCCGCTTCTTCACCGAAGCCTCGCCGATGCCCGTTTCCACGCGCACCCTCGTCGCTGCGTTCTCGCCGGCCGACGGGTAGTCCACCTTCGTCTTGCCGATCCCGCTCGAAGCCTTGATGAAGACTTCCGCCCCTTCCGGTAGCCGGATCTCCACCCGCCCCATGCCGACGTTGGCGCGGTACTCCCCCGGAAACACCTCGGCGATGTCCACTGAGATGTCGCCCGTGCCCGTATCGCAGTGAGCCAGGCCGCGGTGGGCGTTCACCTGGATACGGCCAGCGCCCGTGTCAACGCGCAACTCGCCGGACGTCGCGAACGTCTTAGTCTCGCCCGCCCCGGTATTGAGTTCGATGCGCCGGCAGGCGATGTCTTGGAGGTTGATTTCACCCGCGCCAAGATCGACCTTCAGCTCTTCGAACCCCCCGGCCAGGCGAATTGTCGTGGATGCGCCGCTCCGCCTCCTGAAGAGGAACGCGACCGAGAGTTTCACGTCGATCTGCAAGCGGTCGCCCTGGCGCTTGATTTCGAGTTGCGGCGGCGTCTTGTTCGATGACGTCACGATGCCGGGCGTCTCGTCCGCGGTGCAGGCCCGGATAACGAGCTTCCCGGCCCTCTGATCGACCTGCACGACCCGAACGCCGTCCATCGCGAAGCCCTGCTCCTGACGGACACCCTCCGTCTCGCCCTCGGACTGCATCCCGGGCGCACGATGTGAGCCCGGCGTCCCGGGGCTATGGAAGTCGAATTCCGGCCCATGCCGGCCACGGTGGCGGCTTTCGCGCTCCTCCGAACGGGTGCGGCGCTCTTCTTCGCGCAGGCGATTCTCAAGATCCCGCGCACGGTCCCGAAGCAGGTCCGCCTCTTCCCGCGCCCTCCGTGCCTCTTCGCGGGCCACGCGCAGTTCGTCCTGGGGGTCGGCCATCATCCACCCCCGAGCGCGCGCAGCCGTTCCGCGGCTTCGCCAGCGGAGATCTTGCGAGCCGCCAGGTCGTCAAGCACCTGCTGGCGCTTCTCGGCTTCGCGCGGGTCCTCCCCCGGCTCGAAACCCATCTGAACAAGCACCTCATTCAGCCGCCCGACGACCGTCGGGTAGGAGATGCCGAGTTCGGCTTCAACGTCCTTAATCTTCCCGCGGCAGCGCAGGAACGTTTCGACGAAGCCGAGTTGGTCACGGCCGAGGCGCCCGATTGGCCCGCCTTCGAAGCGGCCTTCGACCGCCACGCCACAGGAGGGGCATTCGAGCCGCCGGATTTCGAGGGCGGTATCGCAGCTGGGGCAGGCGGAAACGAGTCGTGCCATCGGTGTTATCGCGTCGCGGTGCGGGTGATCGAGGTTGGAACGGGCGTGACGGCCGCTTCACTGGCCCCTCGCGCCCACCGCTCAATCATGGCCGCAAGCCGTCCTACGCGCCCGGCCGCCGCCGCCAGGGCGACAACGGCAACGGACGGTTCGCCCAGCCGCGTGGCCTGCAGCGCGGTCCGCCGGCTGCGGATGAATTCGGTCATGTGCGTTTCGAGTTCGATCTGACTGTGGAAGTACATAGCTGGTCACCTCTTAGGTGGGATGCTCTAAGATTACGCTTCGCCGACCAGAAAGACAATATAAATCTCGCGAAAATCAATAATATAATTCAATTAAACACGAATCGCTCGAACACTCCCCTGCCGACACGGCCCGACTCACCGCACGCCGTCTCGCCAACACGGCCCCGGCCCGTTGCGTCCCGCCGCCAACCTCCCATACTGAACCCACTCTACCCGCACTTTGGAGCGCCCCTTGGAACTCGCCGAAACCGAGCTCATCGCCGCCGTGCGCGAACTCTCCCGCACCAAATTCGCCGAGCGCGCTACCCGCGCCGACCGTGAGGGCGCCTTCTCGGCGGAGAATCTGGCCGACCTCCAGGCACTGCGCCTCGGCGCCCTCCCGTTCTCCATCGAAGAGGGTGGCCTCGGAGTCAGTGCCGAAACGCAGGTCCGCGTCGTTGAAGAGGTCGCCTACGGTGATGGTTCGACGGCCGTTGCCCTGAACATGCACCTCTTTACGGCGGACGCGTTGCGCGGAATCCCGCCCTTCCCCCGGCGAAACCAGGTGGTCGATGACATCGCCCGCAACGGCGCCCTCATCTGCGGCCCCGTCTCCATCCCATCGACCGAGATCGACATCTAAGCGCGCGCCAGCCGTCCCTCTCGATCATAGCGAGAGCGGCGGTGACGAGCTTGTCTTGTGCTGTTTGCCTTTCGGCCATGGCGACAGCTTATGCCGTCCGAAG
>JANXYE010000387.1 GCA_025350285.1 Chloroflexota bacterium | reverse complement strand
GTAGCGGCTGAGGATGAGCTCGCCCTCTTCGAAGCCGATCTGGCGGGCGAGTTCGTCACTCTGCTCCTTCGTCTGGCCAGGGAACCAGGGGTTGGCACGGGCGTACTGGAACTCCATTTTCAGCTCTTTCGCGAGCCTCGTGATCGCGCTCCCGTACGCTTTCGTCACGGACGCTTCGTTGAACGCGACGAGGTCCGGGTTGAACCCCCGCAATTCCTTGATCACGATGTCCAGCCGCTCGTCGAACGTTTCCCCGGCGATCTTGCTGGTCGCATCCAGCGTGAGGGGACTGGCAAGGTTGATGAACGCCACCCGGAACTCCTTGGGCGGGTCCGGAGGCTCCGTCGGGGTCGGCGCGACCGTCGGCTGGACCGTTGGCGTCGGCACGCTGGCATGGGCTGGTCCCGGTGCGTCATCGCTTCCGCAGGCCGTCGCGCCCGCCACCACGGCCAGCAACGCGACCAGCAGCCACGGAGCGGGCCTACGGCCGCGAGAACTGGACCCTATCGATCGGCGGATCATCTGTGCAACTGTACGCTGGCCGCATGGCCAGCGGTTGTGGATCGACCGACCGGGAGGCGGACCAAGGTGCGATCGTTCGCCAGCCATTGACAGCGCCTCGGCCGCGCTGCTTCACTGGATGTTCAACGGCGACGACGGAGACGAGTAACGCTCACCAAACGCCTTCAGCGAGCCCCGTACGGTGCGAGGGGGCAGGCCGGGCGAGCGCGAACATCCCTCCCGAGCTGACGGGGCCAACGGCTGCGAGCATCGTTCGCCGCCCAGTAGTCCCGGACGGTTGCCCCCCGTTATTGGGGCACGGGTGCTCCGGCGCCCGGAGAGTGCCCGCCGTAAGGTGGGAAGCAGGGTGGTACCGCGGGCCTCGCACGCTCGTCCCTGGTTTCGGGGACGGGCGTTTTCGTCTCCGGGTGCGGCGCGCAGGAGGCGACCATGTTTAAGCCAGTCGAATCGAAGGTGAGCTTCCCGAAGCTCGAAGAAGACATCCTCGCGTTCTGGAAGAAGGAGCGCATCTTCGAACGCAGCGTGGAGAAGGCGCCGCGCCCCGGGTTGCCGAACGACGGTCTCTTCGTCTTCTTCGAAGGCCCCCCGACGGCGAATGGGCGGCCCGGCATCCACCACGTCGTCGCCCGCGTCTTCAAGGACCTTATCCCCCGCTACAAGACGATGCAGGGCTACCGCGTGCCCCGCAAAGCGGGCTGGGACACCCATGGCCTGCCGGTCGAACTCGAGATCGAAAGAGAACTGGGGCTCAAGAACAAGCAGGAAATCGAGGCCTATGGGATCGCCGCGTTTAACGCCAGGTGCAAGGACAGCGTGCTCCGATACGTGGATGAATGGACCCGCCTGAGCGAACGCATCGCCTACTGGTGCGACCTCGAACATCCCTACGTGACCTATTCCAACGACTACATCGAAAGCTGCTGGTGGGTCTTTAAGTCGCTCTGGGGCGCTGGGCTCGTCTACCAGGACTACCGCGTCACGCCCCACTGTCCGCGCTGCGGGACCAGCCTCAGCGACCACGAGGTCTCCCAGGGGTACGAAGACAACACGCCCGACCCGAGCGTCTTCGTGAAGTTCCGTGTGAAGGCGCCGATGCCGGAACGGCTGCCGGATGGCGGCAAGCCGCTCTACCTTGTGGCCTGGACGACAACGCCCTGGACGCTGCCCGGTAACGTCGCCCTGGCCGTGAAGGATGACGCTATCTACGGCGTCTACGATTTCGGAAACGAGCGGCTCGTGCTCGCCGAGGCGCTCGCGGCGAAGGTCTTTGGCGAAGGCGTCCGCCCGCTCTACACGATCACCGGCGTGGCCCTCGTCGGGCTGGAGTACGAGCCCCTCTACCGCCCGGAACTGCTCGGTGTTGAGGCGCGGCGCTTCGACGGCGAAGGCCGCCTCCAGCGGCTCACCGGTCTCGCCGAGAAAGAAACGCTCCGCCGCGTGATCGCAGCCGACTACGTGTCACTCGACGACGGCTCTGGCATCGTGCATACCGCCCCGGCCTTTGGCAGCGAAGACTTCGAACAGGGCAAGCTCTTCCGCCTGCTCTTCGTCCAGCCGGTGGACTTGCGTGGCCTGATGGCGGACGGCCTTCCAGGCGCGGGCAAGTTCGTGAAGCAGGCCGACGCCGACATCATCAAGGACCTCACCGCGCGCGGGCTGATGCTGAAGGCCACGACGCTCAAGCACACCTACCCGTTCTGCTGGCGCTGCCATTCGCCCCTGCTGTACTACGCCAAGCCGAGCTGGTACATCCGCACGACAAAGCAGAAGGCGGCGCTGCTCGAAGGCAACAGCCGGATCAACTGGTACCCGGAGCACCTGAAGAACGGGCGGTTCGGTAACTGGCTGGAGAACAACGTCGATTGGGCCGTCAGCCGCGAACGCTACTGGGGCACGCCCCTGCCGTTCTGGAAGTGTGAGGGCTGCGGCGAAGCGTTCTGCGCCGGCTCGAAGGCCGACATCGTGCGTCTCGCCGTGGACCCGGCCAAAGCGGAAGCGCTGGACGACTTCCACCGTCCCTACATCGACGAGATCAGACTGCGCTGCGAGAAGTGCGGCGGCGAGGCGGCGCGCGTCCCCGAGGTCGCGGACGCCTGGTTCGATAGCGGCGCGATGCCCTACGCCCAGTGGCACTACCCCTTCGAGAACGTCGATGAGTTCGCCCGCTCCTTCCCGGCGGACTACATCTGCGAGGCGATCGACCAGACCCGCGGCTGGTTCTACACGCTCCACGCCGAGGCCACGCTGCTCAAGGCGGCCGAGGCCGTGCCCGAGGGCATCAGCTTCAAGAACGTCATCTGCCTGGGCCACATCCTTGACGAGCAGGGCCGCAAGATGTCGAAGCACGTCGGCAACGTCCTCAGTCCGTGGGACGTGCTCGACCTGCATGGCGCCGACGCGACCCGCTGGTACATGTTCGCGTCGAGCCCGGCGGGGTCGCCGCGGCGGTTCAGCGCGCGGCTGGTGGAAGAGGGGCTGCGCCAGTTCCTGCTCACGCTCTGGAACACGTATAGCTTCTTCGTGAGCTACGCCAACATCGACGGCCTCGACCCGCGCAAGGCCCCGGCCGGTACGCCCCCGGAGATCGACCGCTGGCTCCTGAGCGAGCTCAACGCGCTCATCGTCAAGGTCACGGCCGAACTCGAAGCCTATGACCCGACGGACGCGGCGCGGGCCATCCAGGAGTTCGTGGACGACCTTTCGAACTGGTACGTGCGCCGCAGCCGGCGGCGCTTCTGGCGCGGCGCCAGCGAGGACGACGCGGACAAGCAGAGCGCCTATCACACGCTCTACACCACCCTGGTCACGCTTTCGAAGCTGCTCGCGCCGTTCACGCCATTCATCGCGGACGAACTCTGGCA
>JANXYE010000384.1 GCA_025350285.1 Chloroflexota bacterium | reverse complement strand
GAACGAGCGCTTCCTGCGCGAGTGGCTGCGCGGCCAGGCGGGGGCGGGCATCCTGGACTATCGCGGCGAGGGGCGTTTCGAACTCTCACCGGAGACGGCACTCGTCATCGCCGACGAATCGACGCCAGCTTCCACGATCGGCTTCTTCACGGGCCTGCCGGACCAGATCAACGCCTGTAAGGAGGTGATCACGTCCTTCAAGACGGGCATCGGCTACAACTACGACGCGGGTGGGCCGGAGATGGCGCGGGGCGTCGAACGAGGGTTCGCGCCCTGGTACCGGGCCGCGCTCGTCGAGTCTCTGAAGGCGGGTTTGGGCGCCGTCATCGGGCGGCTGGAGGCGGGCGGCAAGGTGGCGGACATCGGCTGCGGCAGCGCGGTGGCGACGCTTGAGATGGCGAAGGCCTGGCCGAAGAGCGAGTTCCACGGCTACGACAACTCGTTGCACGCACTGGCGCGCGCGGAAGCCAATGTGGTGGCGGCAGGCGTGACGAACGTGACCTTCCACAACCCCGACCATGACCCGTTGCCAACGAGTGGCAGCTTCGATCTGGTCTGCTGCTTCGATTGCCTGCACGACATGACCCGGCCGGACCTGGTTGGCGCGGCCGTGCTCAAGGCGCTGAAGCCGAACGGTACATGGTTCATCAAGGACATCGCGGGCGCGCCGACATTCGAAGACAACCTGGCGGGCAACCCGATGGCGGGGATGCTCTACAGCGTGTCGGTGCTGACCTGCATGGCGTCGTCAGCATCGACAGCGGATGGGCTGGCGCTGGGGACGCTGGGGCTGCCGGCGCCGGAGATGGAGAAGCTCGTGCGGGGCGCGGGTTTCACACACTTTGAGGTCGCCCAGATAGAGGCGACGCCTCTGGACGCGTTCTACATCGCCCGCCGGTAGCGCGACTACCGTATCCGCCTTGACGTTGTCTCTGGCGACCCGTGAGGATGGCCTCGCGGCTTCGCCTGAGGGACCACGGTGGACATGAGCGACCTGGACGCCTGGATTCGCGCGGCCGTGCGCCGGGAGTTCGTGCCGACGGCAGCGGAAGCGGCGGAACTGCGCCAGCGGATGTTGCAGGCTCCGTTTCTGAGCGAGCGATCGCTCCTCAGCCACATCGAGCAGCGCCTTCGCGACCGCCAGTGGGTGCCACCTCTGTCTGCCACGGAGTACGACGCTACCCTTCGGCGCGCTATCGCCGCAGCGGAGCAAGTCGTTGTCGGTACGCACCGAGGAGGAACGTTGGTGTACGCCCTCGTTCCCACCGCCGCGGCCGTTGCGGAGGTCCGGCTTGGTGTGGGTGCGCTGCCGAATATGGTCGTGATACTTGGTGCAGAGCGTGGTAGGCTCATATCCGGCTACCAGTATTCCGATGAGAGCAAGCTCTCGATTCCGGGTGATGCACTATGGCTGCGTTGACTCTCCAGCCTACCGCGACGGACCGCCAGTACGAGGATTTGATTCGCTCCTGGACCACGATGCTGCTCACCGCGGCGGAGTGTTGGCACGCCATGGACTGGATTGGGCAGATCGACTTCGATTTTGAGTGGTTCGACATCGCAATGCCCCGCCTGGCCCGCATTCGCGATGAGGCCGACGCCGGCATCCTGGGACCCGCCGATAGCGCTCTGCTCGCGGGCTTCGAGACTCTTCTGCTGCAATATGCGGCGTTTCTGGCCGAAGTCGCGGAAGGGAAGTGAGTGGTGCGAGCCGGCAACGCGCCGAAAGCCTCAGAAGCTAAGAAGGCCGCCCGATGGGCGGCCTTCTGCATGGTCATCGAATCGAATGCGGCTTAGCTCGCGCCACCGCCGGCGGCGGCGCCGGCGAGGGCGAGTTCGCGCAGGTCCTTCAGGGTCGCCGGGATCGGCGTGGAGCGCTGGGCTTCTGGCAGCGGGTGAGGCATCCAGTAGTCCACGTAGTTGCGCTCGAACTTCTCCTTGAAGTGGGGCATGACCTTTTCGGCGAACATCTGCGTGTTGTAGAGCGTCGTCTCTCGGGGCATGTCGCCGATTTGCTGGAGTAGCATCAGGTGCCCGGTGTGGAGCGTCGTCGAGAGTTCCTCGATCTTTTCGATGACGGTCGATGGGCTGCCCGCGATGATGTAACCATTCTCGACCATCGCTTCCCAACTCTGGCGCTCCTTGGCCACCACCTTCTGCATCTCGATCTGGCCGCGAATGCCCTGCTTCACCGTCGCCTTGGTCTGGTAGCCGGGGGCGCTCGCAAACCCGGGGTAGACGTGCAAGCAGCGGTTGTAGAAGTAATCGACGTGGCGTTCGTAGATCTTCTTCGCCTCGGCGTCCGAATCAGCGACGCAGACTACCTGGGCAAAGCCGGCCTGGAACGGGTTCCGTTCGAGGCCGCGCTCATCGACCTGGTCCCACCACTTGTCCATCATCACCTTGGCGCGCTTGTAGCCGGTGTAGGAGAGGTACGAGTAGAGGTAGCCCATCTCCGCGCACCAGGCCCACGTTTCGACCGACCCGCCGCCGGGAATCCAGATCGGGGGGTGCGGTTGCTGGAGGGGTCGTGGCCAGGGGTTCAGGTAGCGCACCTGGTTGTACTTGCCGTTAAAGGTGGAGACGCCTTTGTCCTTCCAGGCCTGGAGGATGAGGTCGTGGGCTTCGTAGTAGCGTTCGCGCAGCGTCGCCGGGGTGATGCCGTAGGCGTAGTTGTCGTCCATCGAGGTTCCCACGGGGAAACCGGCGATGAGGCGCCCGCCGCTGATCACGTCGAGCATCGCCATCTCTTCAGCGACGCGGACGGCCGGGTTGTAGAGGGCGATCGAGTTGCCCATCACGAGGATGGCGGCCTTGCTCGTCCGGCGGGCGAGGGCCGCCGCCATGATGTTCGGGCTCGGCATCATGCCGTAGGCGTTCGAATGGTGTTCGTTGATGCCAAGGCCGTCGAACCCGCACTTCTCGGCGAATTCGAGTTCATCCAGGTATTCGTTATAGACCTGGTTGCCGCGCTCCGCGTTGTAGAGTGCGTAGTCCGGATCGACCCAGACGGAGCGGTGCTTTTCCTGGAAGTCATCCGGGAGCTCCGGCCAGGGCATGAGGTGGAACCAGTGGAATTTCATGATGCACTCCTCGGACGTTCGGGATTGACGCCGGGAGCATAACAGAACGGCGAAGGCGATGCGAAAGCGATCAACGGAGGAGCCGGGCGGCTCCGTCCGCCCTATCGCCCAATGCTCTACGGGCTGCGCTCCGCTCGATCTGCCGGCGAGCCACCGGCTCCGTCCGCCTAGTCGAGTTCAGCCCAGAGGTCGGCCAGTGTGAGTTCGAAGCCGGGGAGGAAGGACGAGGTGAGCGCGGAGCCGGCGGGCAGGCGCTCGCCATCCTTCGCGCCCTCGAAGACGTAGGCCTCCTGCGTCTCGGGATCGACGAGCCAGCAGACATCGACTCCGTTGGCGCGCATGAGCCGACACTTGTCGAACAGCGAACGCCGCGATTGGTGGGGCGAGCGGATTTCGACCGCGAGCGTCGGCGGGAGCGAGCGAAGCCGGGTGCCCTGGTCCTTTCCCGGAGCCCAATGCGCAACATCCGGCACAAGGAAGTCCGTGTCCGCCAGGTATTCGAAGTAGACGCCGGCCTCCGTCCAGGCCCGGCCGCCAGCCATTCGGGCGTGGATGCGAAGCCGCTCGATGAACAATCCCTGCGC
>JANXYE010000318.1 GCA_025350285.1 Chloroflexota bacterium | reverse complement strand
GACAATCACGGCCCACGCGTCTTCGCCCGCGCACCGAAACGCGTTGTGGACAATCGTCCGCGCCTCCGCGTTCCCTGCCCGCGTATGCACCGTCCCGTTTACAAGCGCCTCGAACTGAGGTTCGGCCATGAGGGACGCCGTGGCCTGGAATTGCGCGAGATCGATGTGCTGGCCCTCACCGCTCTTCTCCCGCGCCACAAGCGCGGCGGCAATCGCGAAAGCGCCAATTGTCGGGCTGGCGAAGTCGGCGTACGTGTAACCAGGCAGGACTGGTCCGCTTTCTGGATCCCCGGTGAGTTCGTAGCAGCCTGCGAGCGCCATCAGCGTCTGGCCGTAGGTAACGTGCTGCGTGTAAACGCCGACCTGCCCCATGCCCGACATCTCGCACATGACGAGGCGCGGGTTCACCTTGCGGAGGACATCGTAGCCGAGGCCAAAGGCCTTCATCGTTCCGGCCCGGTAGTTGTTCACGATAACATCGCTGATGCCGGCGAGTTGTTTGAACAATTCCTGGCCGCGTGCCGTCTTCAGGTTCAGCGTGGCGGAGAGCTTGTTCCGGTTGAGCGCGGTAAACGAGCCCCCCGCATCCGGGGCCGTGTTAATCCCGTGCAGCCACGGGCCCCCACCGCGTATTGGGTCCATCGAACGCGCGGATTCGAGCTTGATCACTTCCGCGCCCTGGTCACCCAGCATCCGGGTCGCGGCGGCTCCGGCGAACACCCAGGTCAGGTCGAGTACGCGAATCCCGCTCAGTGCGAATTGTTCCGGATGGACCGCGAAGTCGCTGCTCATCAGATGACCATCCTTTCCTTCAAGCCCGCCAGTTCGGCCTCGTTCACGCCAACTTCAGCGAACAGTTCAGCGTTGTGCTCACCCAGCAGCGGCGCACTTCGGCGCAGCCTCCACGGCGTTCCCGACATCTGGAACGGCGGGCCCGGCAACTGATGGGGCCCAATCTCCGGGTGATCCCCAGACACGATGTAGCCCCTCTGGAGGAGATGGACATCGTGGACGAGATCCGCCGGCGCCATGCTTTCGCCGATGGGCACCCCGCGTCGCTGCCCCCCGTGGAACAGCTCGGCTTTTGGCATCGTGCGCGTCCACTCGATGATGATGGGGTCCACGTAGTCGCGTTCAGCGAACCGGTTCGCCTCGATCATGTATCGCTCCTCCATCAGGCGTTCGTCGCCGATCCAGTCGCGCAGGCCCGTCCACTGGTGCGGCTTGGAAGCCACAATCGATGCGTAGCCGTCCTTCGCCGGGTAGATGCCAGCGGGACAGGTGGTGCTCGGATAGCGCCATCCGTTTCGCTGCCGAACGGTACCCGCGAACCAGTACAAGACGGGCGCCGACTCCATCTGGGCGGCGACGGCTTCCTGCGTGGAAACGTCAATGTACTGGCCCCGGCCCGTGGTGCGAGCGTGGTAGAGCGCGAACATGGTGGCGGCTGCGGCGGTGTATCCGGCCATCTTGTCGGAAACCAGCCATGCGGCACGCACCGGACGCTCGCCCGGCGTGCCGGTCATGAACATGGCGCCGCCCATCGCCTGGCCACTCATTTCAGAGCCCTTGTAGTGCGCGAACGGTCCGGTCTGGCCGTAGGGTGTGATCGCGGCATAGATAATCCGCGGGTTGAGCGCCGCCAGTGCTTTGAAGCCGATACCGCGCGCGTCCATCCAACCAGGATCGGCCGTTTCAAGGACAATATCGGCATTCGTTGCCAGTCGCCGGAAGAGCAACTGGCCTTCCCCGCTATCGAGATTCAGTGTGATCCCGCGCTTGTTGATGTTGTTGATTGCGAACGTAAGGCTGCGCTCGGGACCTTCGTGGCCGCCCGCATAGGGACCGTGGCGGCGCAGGTCGTCACCGCCCGGAGGCTCAATCTTGATGACATCCGCCCCGAGCCCGGCGATGAGTTTCGCCCCGAAGTTCCCCCGTGTCCCGGTAAGATCCAGCACGCGAACGCCTGTCAGCGCGCCGGCGGAATAGATGTTGGGGTCGGCTTCGGCCATGGGATCCTGCACCTAACGATCGGTTGGTTGTCGCATAATGAGTCGCCCGAACCGAAAGCTCAATGGGCCACGAACCCCTCCTGGCGCCCGTTGACTCGCGGATACAGGCGGGCTAGGATGCGTCGGCTACCAAACGTTTGACCAAATGAGGCTGTGGACCACGTGCAGGACTTCAAAGGACGCGTCGCCATCGTCACCGGGGCCGCGAGCGGGATCGGCGCCGCGCTCGCCGAACGCCTGAGCGAGGAAGGAGCGAACGTTGTCGCCGTGGATCGCGACAGCCCTGACGCTACCGTGGCGAAAGTCACGGCGAACGGTGTCCAAGGGATGGGGGCGCAGGTCGATGTTTCGTCCCGAGCGTCGATGGAAGCCCTGGCGGCGCGCGTTTATGAGCGCTTCGGCCGCGCGGACCTTCTCTGCAACAACGCTGGCGTCGTCCTCTTTAGTACCTTGCTGGATACGACCGACCAGGACTGGGACTGGATGCTGAGCGTCAACGTAAAGGGCGTCATCAACGGCGTCAGCGCGTTTGTGCCTCGCATGATCGAGCAGGGTGGCGAGCCAGCGCATGTTGTCAACACCGCGTCCGGCGCCGGCCTCATCGCCACGGGTCCCCTGCCCACCGGCGCGTACGCGGCCTCGAAATTCGCGGTTGTCGGCTACAGCGAGAGTCTGCGCGCGGAACTCGCTCCCTTCGGCATCGGCGTATCGATCCTCTGTCCGGGCAGTGTTCACACGGCGATCCTGGACACGGCCCGCTACGCGGGAACCGCCACGGAGTGGAAGCCCGCGCGCGCCGGCTCCCCCACGCCGACACGCGAACATGTGCGCCGGATGGAACCGAAAGATGTAGCTAACCTCGTTCTCACCGGGATTAGAGAGAACGCCCCCTACATCCTGACCCACCCGGAGATGAAAGGCGCGCTGGAGGTACGGCTGAACGCCCAGCTTGCGGCTTGCGATACCGCAGCCAGAGCACTCGGGCTGTGAGGGGCCCGGCGCG
>JANXYE010000293.1 GCA_025350285.1 Chloroflexota bacterium | reverse complement strand
GTTGTCACTACTGACTCAGCGCCCACAGCTGGTTCCTGCAGTTGCAGGGCGAAGGACACGTCGAGGTCGCGAAGGCCATCCGGGACGGGAACCTTGAGGCTGCGCCCATTACTCCGGCGGAACGGCTACTCCTCCAGTTCGTTGAGACGATCACCCTGCATGCGTATCGCGTGACCGACGAACAGGTCCAGGAACTCCGTGACGCCGGCTGGACGGAGCCACAGATCGCCGAGGCCGCGTACAACGCGGCGTTCTTCAACATGGCGGTCCGCCTCGCGGACGCATGGGATATCCACCCCCCGCCGATCATGGACGCCGACGGGGTCCCTCGCGTTCTCGGACGTGAGACGTAGCTCGCGATCAGTTCGACGGCGCCCAGGCGGCGCGCCGTGGAGCCGCACGAATCGAATGTGCGGGCGGGAACCGGCAACCTGAACCACCATCACCCGATCGTGGGAAAATCCGGCGAATCAAGTGACCGCGAAGCCCGCCGTCCACCCTTCCAACGTTCCGCACACCCAAGCCCGCCGTTCAGGTACGATTGGCCCGTGACCGAATCAACCCGCCAGCTCCACGGCCCGCTCGACGGTGTGCGCGTCCTCGACTTTACCTGGGCTCTCGCCGGCCCCTTTGGCACGATGCAGCTCGCCGATATGGGCGCCGAAGTGATCAAAGTCGAGTACCCCGCGACCCACGAAAAGGAGCGTGGCTTCGGCCCCTACTTCGAAGGCATCTCAACCTTCTTTTTCAGCGTCAACCGCGGCAAAAAGGGCATCGCTATCGACCTCAAGGCCCCGGAAGGCAAGGCCCTCGTCAAGCGCCTCGCCTGCACGGTCGATATCGTCACGGAGAACTTCCGCCCCGGCGCCATGGACCGCCTCGGGCTGGGCTACGAAGCCCTGCGCGCTGAAAACCCACGGCTCGTTTACGCCGCCCTCAGCGGCTACGGCCAGACAGGCCCGTATAGCCAATACGCCGCCGTCGATGCCGTCGCGCAGGCGATGGGCGGCACCATGGGCCTCAACGGCCACGCCCACGAGCCGCCACTCCGCGTTGGCGTGAGCATCGGCGACATGGTCGGCGGGCTCTACCTGGCGATCGGCGTGCTCGGCGCCCTCCGTGCCCGCGATGTCACGGGCCAGGGCCAGTTGCTCGATGTCGCCCTCACCGAGGCCCAGGTGGCCCTCTGCGAAAACGCCATCGTCCGCCACTCCGCCTTCGCTGAGAACCCTACCCGCATCGGCGGCCGCCACCCGCTCATCGCCCCGTTCGGCCCGTACGAAGCGAGCGACGGCTACATCGTGATCGCCAACGTCAAGCAATGGGACCTCTTCTGCGCCTTGATCGAACGCGACGACCTCGCCCTCGATGAACGCTTCGCGACGAATCGCGCCCGCATCGCCAACGTGGACGCCCTCGAAACAGCGATGCACGCCAGCTTCCGCACGAAGAGCACGGACGAGTGGTTCGCCATCCTGCGCGACACCAACGTCTGCGCCCTGGGCAAGGTCAACAGCATCGCCGATCTCTTCCACGACCCCCAGATCGCCGCGCGAAACATGCTCGTCGATCTGCCGTTGCCCTACGGCAAGCTCGGCACGCTCGCCCTCCCCAATTCGCCGATCCACCTCTCGGAAACGCCAACCGTCGTCGGCCGGCCGATGCCCGAGCACGGCGGCGACACGGATGCCGTGCTGCACGGACTCCTTGGCCTCGGTGCAGACGAGATCGCGGACCTGCGCGAGCGTGCCGTGATCAAGTAGTGCCGTCGTGCGCGGCGTGAGGAGCCTCCCGATGACCAGCCCCTGGGAACCGAAACAGTACCTCCGCTTTCGCGACGAACGCGCCCAGCCCTTTTACGACCTGCTCGACCTTGTTCGGCCGATCCCCGGCGGCCACGTTATCGATCTCGGCTGCGGTCCCGGCGAGCTGACGAAGGTCCTGCACGCGCGGACGCACGCATCCGCCACGCTCGGCATCGACAGCTCCTCGACGATGCTCGCCGAGAGCAACAAGCTGAACGGCCCCGGCCTTTCGTTCTCCTACGGCGACATCGCCACCTACCGCTCGCTCAAGGGCTTCGACCTCGTCTTCAGCAACGCCGCCCTCCAGTGGCTCCCGGACCACGCCACACTCTTCCCGCGCGTCGCCGGTCTCGTGCGGCCGGGCGGACAGCTCGCCGTCCAAATGCCCACGAACAACGACCATCCATCCCACGCAATTGCGCACGAAATTGCCGGCGAAGAGCCGTTCCGCACAGCCCTCGACGGCTACCTCCGGGAATGGCCCGTGATGCCGCCCGAATGGTACGCCGAACTGCTGGACCGCCTCGGCTTCGAAGAGCAACACGTCCGCCTCCAAGTCTACGCCCACCACCTCGCCTCGCGCGAAGAAGTCATCGAGTGGGTGAAGGGCACGCTCCTCACCGACTACAAGAAGCGCATGGACGCGCCCACCTACGAGGCCTATCTGGCCGCCTACCGGGAACGCCTGATGTCACGGCTCGACGCTCGCGAACCCTACTTCTACGCGTTCAAACGCGTGCTCATCTGGGGTCGGAAGGAGCCAAAGTAGGCTGCGCGCCGCCAATCATTGGCGGTCGAGCGCGCGTTGCGCGGCATCTCGCAGATATTCCGCGGCCGCCACCGGAAGGTATCGCTCCAGGAGCTTGCGGCTCTCCGGCGAACGCAGCTCCCGCAGTTGTATCAGCGCTATGCGCTGCACTTCCGCTTGCTCGTCCCGTAGCGCCAGGCCGAACAGCAGGTGCGCATCGACCCGCCTTCGCCCTGCGCGCTGTCCGTGGAGTGGGACGAAAAACGAGAGCTGCTTGCAGGCAACGACGCGGGCGATCAGGTTATCGACCTTGAACGCCTCAACCAGGACCGGGAAGCCTGCTGGGTCACCCAACCGAGCCAGATCGCCAGCCGCGACAGATGGGCTGAGATAGGCGTTGAGAGGATAGGCCAGGCACTCCTTCAGCACGTCCCGGTAACGCTTTTCGCCCAGCCGAACAAGCGCGTAGGCAGCTTCGGCCTTAACCAGATCCTCCGAATCATCGGCGACCTTACGAAGCTGAGGAATTGCCGCGGCATCGCCAATGCTCCCGAGCACGTAAGCGGCGGCGGCGCGCAAAATGTTCTCATCGCTCTTGAGGGTGACCAGCGCCCCTTCGATAGTGGGCGCTATTCCGTTGACTCTCAGGAGTTCCTTCGCCCGATAGTCTTCGAAGTCGGCGTAGGGCAGGTCGTCGGGCGGATCGGGAGTGTCCAGCACAATCCCATCCGGCTCCTTGCCACCGTCGGTGTCATGATCCGTACTCATCTCGCCCCCATTTCAAGTACCGCCACTGGTGAGGCGGGCGGCGCAACCAATCCCACGCTGTAACCGACGTCCGAAGTCATGGCGGCGGAGGCGGCGCGGCATACTTGGCCGTAATCGCGTCGGCTCGTGCCTTATACGATGGCGCGCCATCGCCGTACGCCCGGGTTTCTTTGCCCGGCGAATATGCCGTGCCGTAGTTTTCGTGCATTTTTCCAGGAACCTGGTTGACGAGCGTCCGGACTTCGGCCTCGTCCGCGGCGGTCTGTCCCTTCAGCCAATTCTGCGCGAAGTCGAACGCCGGCCTTCCATACGTGTTCGCCCGCTCGTTCGCGTGAAACTGCTCATGTTTGGCGGTCAGGTCCTGAGCCCAGAACAGCGTCCGTGGCGGCCGGCCGCCGTCCGAAGCCATGTTCGGCGTCAAGTCCGACGCGGCCGTAGCGTAGTTGGCGGCGGTCACCGCCGGCGCGGCCGC